>JAFIGB010000274.1 GCA_020831705.1 Candidatus Sumerlaeia bacterium
AAACCATAGCGACTGCAGGTGAGTGTGGTGGCCGAATCGGCGACTACCGTCTGGGCCGTCAGCTGTGTCGCCCCACCCAGTATTATTCCCACCAGGGCCAACAGGGTCTGGAAGCTGTATTTTGTCATGTCACTCTCCTCCTCCGGAATCGGGCAGCAAAGAATATGGGACGTTATAACCATGATGGGCATGTTGTCCGATTTTTCCTCATGTAATTCTGGAGCATTTTTTGGGGTACGTCACCCAAAATTGTGATGGTGGTTGTGGCAGGGGCACACTGGCGGGGGGCAAAACGGGCAAAATCCCGTGCATTTCATGAAGTTGCCGGGAAAAATAAAAATCCCCCGGCGATCGGTGGCCGGGGGAGGGGAGCCCTTCCTGTTTCCTCGAAGGGGATTACAACGCGGGACTTTCCGGGAGGGGAAAGATCGGGCGGATTTCGATGGTGCCCTTTTGGGCGGGAGGGAGCCGGCTGGCGATGGCGATGGCCTCGTCGAGGTTCTCGACATCGAGCACATAGTAACCACCCAGTTGCTCGGCGGTTTCTGCAAAGGGACCGTCGGTGATCTGGCGATGACCGTCGCGGATGCGGATGGAGGTGGCGGTGGCGACAGGGTGCAGCGGCGATGCGTCGAGGAGCTTGCCCTGGTTCTTCAGTTCCTCGCAGATCGCCATGGACTTCATCTTGCAGTCCTCCATTTCCTGCTCGGTCCAGCTTTCTTCGTTTCCGTAAATGAGGAGCATGTATTTCATGGGTCGTTCCTCACTTTTCCGCCATGGGGACCATGACCATCCAACCCACGCCGAACTTGTCGGAAACCTGACCGAATCGCGGGGACCAGAAGGTGGGGCCAAGGGGCATGTTTACTTTTCCGCCATCGGCGAGGGCATTGAAAACCCGATCCGCCGCTTCGGGGGTGGGGACGGTGAGGGTGAGGCTGAATCCGCCGAAGGCCTCCTCCTCCCCGCAGCCATCGGAAGCCATGATGGTCATGTCCCCGACGGTGAATTCGGCGTGCATGATTTTCTTCTCGAAGCCGGGTTTGAGCATGCCTTCGGGAATGGGATCGGGACTTTCGTTAAAGCGAAGGACCATGCCCACCTGGGCACCAAGGGCCTGCTTGTAGAACGCGAGGGCCTCCTCGCACCGTCCACTGAAGAAGAGGTAGGGGCGCACTTCGGCCTTCTGGGTGGAGAGGGTGTTGCGGAGTTGCTCCTCCTCCCTGGCGAAGGTGCCGGTGGGATCGACCTCGGCAAAATCGGCCATTTCGAAGAGCGGGCGGATCTCAATGTCGGAGTCCTCCATCATGGGGTTCGGGCACTTCTTCACCCAATCAATGGCCTCCTCCATGGACTTGACTTCCCAGAGCCAATAGCCCGCGACGAGCTCCTTGGTTTCTGCGAAGGGGCCGTTGATAACGGTCCGTTTGGTGCCGGAAAAATGCACGCGCACGGCCTCTGAAGTGGGCTTCAGTCCTTCGCCCGCCTTCATGATTTTCGCCGCGACGAGTTCCTCGTTAAAGCGGCCCATCTCTCTCATCAGCTCCTCGCTGGGCATCACGCCCGCTTCGGAGCCCGGGGTGGCTTTTACCATCACCATGACTCTCATCGGTTTTCTCCTTTTGTTCCGCAGGTTTTGTGTGGGGAGTCATGCCGACTCCTGCTTCTGGTCGTTCGAGAGCGGCCCAAATCGACATCGGGTGGAAAAAAAGTGTGGTCTGTCAGGGGGAAAATCCCCCGGGGCAGCGGTTGCCTCATCCTTCCTGCTCGGACAGGCTCTCGAATCGTTGGAGCAGGAGCCTCCGCTCCGGTTCCTGTTTGGCGAGGGACAGGGCACGCTCGATGGCTTCCCTTGCCGGGTGTAATTTTCCCGCCCGACGGAGCAATTCTCCACGGGCCGCATGGGCGAGGTGGTACTCCTGAAGGTCGCCCCGGGAAAGAATTTCATCAATCAATGCAAGCCCCGCCTCCGGTCCGTCGCGCATGGCAATGGCAACGGCCCTGTTGAGTTCCACCACGGGGGACGGACTTGCCCGCAGAAGAATTGTATAGAGCGCGACAATCTGATTCCAATCGGTATCCTCGCTGGAGGGGGCCTCCGAATGAACCGCCGCGATGGCAGCCTGAAGATTGAAGGAACCCAGTTGGCGCGAGGCGAGGGAACGCCCCACCAGCGCCGCCCCCTCCTCAATGAGGGCGCGGTTCCACAGGGAACGATCCTGATCCTCCAGCAGAATAATATCCCCCTCCGGGCTGACGCGGGCCGCACGTCTCGACTCGTGGAGAAGCATGAGCGCCAGCAGTCCCTGCGCCTCGGGGTCGGGGAGCAATTCGACCAGCACACGGCCCAGACGGATCGCCTCCTCCGACAAATCCACACGAGTCAGCATATCACCCGCCGAGGCACAGTACCCCTCGTTGAAAACCAGATAGATGACGGAAAGGACGGCGTCGAGGCGCTCGGGAAGATCCTCCAGATCCGGCACCACATAGGGAATCCCCGCGTCGCGAATCTTGGCCTTTCCGCGAACGATCCTCTGGGCCATGGTGGTTGGTTTGGCCAGAAAGGCGCTGGCGATTTCCTCGTTGGTCAGCCCGCAGACCTCGCGGAGCGTCAGCGGAACCTGCACCTTCGGATCAATGGCGGGATGGCAGCAGGTGAAGATCAACCGGAGCCGGTCGTCGGGGATTTCCTCGGCGGCCAGGAAGTGGTTCCACTCCTCAATTTCATCCTCCCGCCGGAGAAGATCCGACTTCAGGTCGGTAAGACGTGCCCGACGCCGGATCATGTCTATACCCTTGAAGCGGGCCGTCGAGACAAGCCATGCGGTGGGATTCTCCGGCACCCCCTGGGTACGCCATGCGGAAATCCCCTTGGCGAAGGCTTCCTGCAGGGCCTCCTCCGCCAGATCAAAATCCCCCCCCAGCAATCGAATCAGCGTGGCGAACGCCTTGCCGAAGTTCTCCCGGTAGATCCGTGAAACTTGCTCCTCAAATGTTTCCATGGAAGCCATAACGCCAGCACATCCCCAAGTCCTCAGTCTCTCATCATCAGGGGTAATGATGTTGCTGGGAGGAGTGCAAGCGAAAATTTGGCGAAGAAGGGGATTGTGATTTCTGGGGTTGCAGGGGGTGACGAACGGAATGAGCACCGCCGAGTGTCATCACCTCGTAAGGATTGCGTCCCTCATTGTGGGCAATTAGGTTTCGCCCGTGAAAAGCAGGGCCCTATTCATGATCTGATGCAAAATCGCGGAGGCGTTCCATAAGCATGCCCAAACCACAGGAATCCCAGTCTGAGATAGACGAAGTCGCCCTCTGGACGATGGCGGACAAGTTGCGGGGGGGCGGGTGATGGCCGAGAAGAAAAAGAAGACGGAACTTTCCATCACTCGCTCTTCGGCGGCAGAGTACCTGACCTTCATCGCGGCCAGTGGCGACAGTTCGCAGAGCATCGAGATGCGTTACCAGGACGAGAACATCTGGCTGACGCAGAAGATGATGGCCGCGCTTTACGATGTGACGGTGGCCGCGATCAACCAGCACCTCAAGCGTGTGTTCAAGGACGGCGAATTATCCCCCGAGGCAACTATTAAGAAATACTTAATAGTTCAATCCGAGGGTGCACGGGAAGTCTCCCGCGAGGTGGAGCACTACAACCTGCAAGCCATCATCGCCGTCGGCTTCAAAGTGAACAACCCGCGGGCCGTTCAATTCCGCAAGTGGGCGGGGCAGATCGTGAAGGACTATACGATCCAGGGCTGGACGATGGACGTGGAGCGCCTGAAGATGGGTCATCGCTTCACCAACGAGTTCTTCGACCGCCAACTGGAACTGATCCGCGAAATCCGGCTGTCGGAGCGCCGGTTCTACCAGAAGGTGACCGACCTGTATGCCACCGCATTCGATTACGACCGCGATGCCAGGACCACGCGGGAGTTCTTCTCGATGGTGCAGAACAAGCTACACTGGGCGGTGCATCGCCACACAGCGGCGGAGATCATCGTCAAGCGCGCCGATGCCGCCAAACAGCACATGGGTCTGACTTCCTGGGAGGCTGCGCCGGGCGGCAGGATCGTCAAATCGGATGTGTCCGTCGCGAAGAATTACCTCAACGCGGAGGAGATGGAATACCTCGAACGAATCGTTTCCCTCTACCTGGACTTCGGCGAGTTGCAGGCCATGCGCAAAATTCCCATGTCGATGGAGGATTGGGCCACGCGGCTGGACGGCTTTCTGGAATTCAACGGCAACGAAATCCTGACCGGCCCCGGCAAGATTTCCCACGAGCAGGCCAAGCTCCATGCGGAAACCGAGTTCGAGAAATACCGCATCGTTCAGGACCGCCTGTTTGAGAGCGACTTCGACCGCTTCCTTGCGCTGGAGCAGCAGTCCCAGACCATCGCACAGCCACCCAAGGGGAAGGCTACGAAAGCGAAGGCGAGGAAGAAATGAACGCCCAACTGCGCACCCAGCAGGGAGACTTGTCCGCCGAAGCTCGCCGAGTTCTCCCGGTAGATTCGTGAAACCTGTTCCTCAAATGTTTCCATGGAAGCCATGCCGTCGGGCATTGCCATCACATCCACCCCACCACGTAACCTGTTGGAGGGCACACTAACCCAGGCTGGTGCCCAAATGGCCCCGGAAGGGGTCACACAAGATCTCCTGGAATTGAGGCGATGTTGGCGTTGAAATTAAAGCAGGCCCCTGATCAGGGAACACGGCCATTCAGATCAGTCGTAAAACCTGTATAGCGCTTGTCGGGATGGGAAAGGCTTTGAAGGAGATAGACATAAAACACGGCAATGAATCCAAGGGGAGTGTTGGAATTCAAGACCCTTTCGCTCGGCATACAGCCTACGAGCTATGGCCCTTCTTCGCTCTTACGAGCTACTGCGGGCTATCGCGGGCAGCCTTCGCCAAGGCACCGTTAAGTCGGCCATCCCTAATGGGCTGGCCTGCCAGCCGAAGCCTTGGCGAAGGCTGGTGGAGGC
>JAFIGB010000275.1 GCA_020831705.1 Candidatus Sumerlaeia bacterium
CCTCCTGTGGTCAAGAGAGATTTGGCTCCCCGGGTGGAAAAAAATCCAGACCCTTTCATTGGCCCCGCAGGGGATGGGATACCCGTTGCCCTCGATGGGGTTTCGGGGTGGTTTGGGGCTTCAGGAAGGGGGGAATCGGAGGCCAGGCCGCCCTTGTTTCCGCCCCTGACATATCCCGTTCGCCCCAAGAATAACCGTGTCCCTCTCCTCATTCGCCGTTAAAGCACCCGTGAAGATCACCATGATCTTCTTTGCCGTGTTGCTCCTTGGGTGGATTTCCCTCGATCGCCTGCCGACGAACCTTTTTCCCGACATTCAGGCTCCAAAGGTCACGGTGACGGTGCGGACCACGGGCCTGAGCCCGGCCGAGGTGGAGCGCCGCATCTGCGAGGTCATCGAGCGCTCCCTCTATTCGGTCCGCGGCGTGGTGCGCGTGGAGACCCTGGCCCGGGCGGACAGTGCGGTTGTCATTGTCAATTTTGACTGGAATACGGACCTCGATTTTGCCTTCCTTGAGGTAAAAAAGGCCGCCTCGGATTTGCAGCGGACCCGTTCCGATGACATCGAGTCGGTTAATGTCCTGCGCTATGATCCCAATGCCCTGCCCATTATGACGGTGGCGCTTGAGGGTGGTCCCGATACGGACCTTGAATCGTTGTACCGCACTGCGGACCAAAGTCTCCGTCCCCGATTTGAACGGTTGGAGGGGGTCGCCAATGTTGTCCTCACGGGGGGCGAGGAGCGGGAAATCCTCGTCGAACTCGATGAGCCGGTCCTGCTCAACTATCAGATGGATGTACAGACGGTGGTGAATGCAATTCGCGCCGACAATGCCGATGCCACCGGCGGATGGGTGGAGGAGGGATCGCGGCGTTATTTGCTCAAGACGGTGGGGGAGTATCGCGACATCGACGAAGTCTCCCGGGTGGTGGTAAGCCGCCTTGGCGAGCGCTCCGTTCTCCTTTCCGACGTGGCCACGATTCGGTATGCCCCCCGGGAGCCGAAAAGCATTGTCTATTGGAATGGGACGCCTGCCGTTGGGATTGCCTTCTACCGCGAGGCGGAGGGGAACACGGTGGCGGTGGCGCGGTCTGTTCGTGAGGAGCTTGCCATTGCGGAGGAAATTCTCCCGGAAGGCTGGCGGCTGCACGTGGCCAATGACCAGTCACTTTTCATCAGCGCGGCAATCCGGGAGGTCCGCAACAATGCCCTGATCGGCGGCCTTCTAGCCATCATGGTGCTGCTGCTTTTCCTGAGGGATTTCCGCACGACGATGATTGTTGCGGTGGCGATTCCTGTTTCGATCATTGCCACGTTCAACCTGATGTATTTTCAGGGGCTTTCGCTGAACCTGATGAGTCTTGGCGGGCTTGCCCTTGGCTGCGGGATGCTCGTCGACAATGCCATTGTGGTCCTTGAGAATATCTTCCGAAAGCGGCAGGAGGGGGTGGACGCGAAGGAGTCGGCCATCGTTGGTACCCGCGAGGTAAGCGGCGCGCTGGTTGCCTCGACGTTGACGACCGTGGCGGTCTTTCTGCCGATTATATACGTTCAGGGTATCGCTGGCCTCTTCTTCAAGGAGCAGGCCCTTACGGTGACATATTCCCTCCTCGCCAGCCTCTTTGTGGCGCTGTTGCTGATCCCCATGTTGGCGGCGTATTTCCTCAAGGGGGGCGGAAAACGGGACCATCGGGAATCCTCCCTGACAGTTCCCACGGGTGTCTATCCATGGATTTTGCGCAGGGCCCTGCGGCTCCGCTGGATCGTCCTCCTCGTTGCTGCCGGTGCGCTATACATGAGCTACCTGGTCCTGCGTGACATCCCCCGCGAATTTCTCCCCCCCACGGATGAACGCCAGGTGACGCTGCGCCTCGTCCTTCCCAATGGGACCCCCATCGAGGGAACCGACCGTGTTGTGGAGACGGTGCTCGCCCAGATTAATCGCTACGATGCCGCCGTGGAGCATGTCTTCGCCCGTGTCGGTGAACCCGAAGGGGTTGTGAATGCCAATACCGAGGATCCCGACGGACCAAACACCGCTGATTTTCTGATCACGCTCAAGACCTCGGACCAGCCGACCACGGCAATGATCGAGGCGGGCCTCGTCGGGTTTTCCTCCATCGACCTGGCGGCCGGGCTGAAACCGGTCCTCGATCGCATCGAGGGGGCGACTGCGGAATTCCGCACCGGTCAGGGCTCGCTCGCGGAGCTTCTCGGCACCACCTCGGCGCCCCTCGTCGTGGAATTTTCCGGCCCCGAACTGGAAACCCTCACCATTCTGGCAGGCGAGGCCAGCCGACGTCTTTCCCTGGTGGATGGACTGGTCAACGTGCGCACCAATCTCCTGGAGGGGGCGCCGGAAATTCTCCTGCGACTTGACCGGACCCAGCTCGCGCGCCATGGGCTTGATGTCAACTCCGTTGCCAACACCTTGCGGCGCCGTATAGACGGCGAGCTGGCAACACAGGTGCGCCGCGAGGCGGGGGAGATGGACATACGGGTTCGCATGAAATACGAGGAGGAATCGCTGGAGACGGTGCGAAACATCACCTTCCGTTCGCCGTCCGGTGCGTTGGTGCGTCTGGATGCCATTGCGGAGTTCGAGGTGGTTCGTGGTCCCCGGGAAATTGCCCGCCGACGTCAGGAAAGGGTGGCCCGTGTGCTTGCGGATCTTGACAGCGAGGTGCGTCTTTCCCAGGCAATCGAACTTGCCCAGGAGGCCATGGCGGGTCTTTCCATTCCGGCACGCTATACAGTTTCCTTTACCGGCGAGGAGGAGCAACGCCGCGCCGCCTTCGGTGACCTGGCCTTCGCCCTGATCCTGAGCATTGCCCTTGTCTATATGGTGATGGCCTCGATTTTTGAAAGCTTCATCCAGCCGTTCCTGATCCTGTTTACCATTCCGTTGGCCGGGGTGGGGGTCGTGGTGGGCCTTGTCATGGCCGGGCAGACACTCAATGTGATGTCCATCATCGGCATCGTCATGCTCGGAGGCATCGTCGTGAACAATGCCATTGTGCTGTTGGATTGCGTGAATCAGGTCAGGGGGGACGTGCGTTCCGCCGAGGATGACAAATTAACCGATGAGGATACCCTGATCATTGGCTGCACGCGCCGCTTTCGCCCGGTGCTGATGACCACGGCGACAACGTTGCTCGGGCTTCTTCCCATGGCCCTTGGGTTTGGCGAGGGTGCCCAGTTGCGCCAGGCCATGGCGATCACCGTCCTTGGGGGGCTTGCCTCCTCCACGCTGCTGACGCTGCTGGTGATTCCCTGCGCCCAGCGCGAGTTGGACAAGTGGGCCGGCCATGTCAGGCGCCTCACCCGCCGGTTGGTCGGAAGTCGCGGTGATTCACTCAGCAAGCAGTCCATTGACACCGCTGGTGTGTAACCGATGGGCATTGGCATTTTTACCCGTCAGCAGACTTGACTTTCTTCCCTGTGATCCATCATCCAAGAGCCATGGCCGACACGGCCCCGACTGGATTGACCGATGCGCATCACCCGTAGAGAATGGCTTTTTATCCTCCTCTGGCCCCTCGTGGCGCTGGCGATCATCTGAATTTTTCCCCCCCAAGGCAGGAAATGGACCCTCAGGACATCATTCTTGTCACCCGTGATCCCATCGGTCTGGACGATATTGTCCGGCGTTTGGGCCATGACACGAATGGCGGCCCCGGGGACGACGATGCTGCCGGTGCGCTGGTTACGTTCTCGGGAATTGTCCGCGCACGGGAAGGGGAGCGGACCATTGGGCATCTCGATTACGAGCATTACGACGGCATGGCCCAGCAGGAGATGGAAAAGCTGGTCGCTTTGGCGCGGGAGAAGTGGCCCCTCAGGCGGGTCGCTTTGGTCCATCGGACTGGTGAGGTTGCCGTGGGCGAGGCCTCGGTCATCGTTGCTGTTTCTGCGGGACACCGCAAGGAATCCTTCGCCGCGGCGCGGTATCTCATCGATGCGCTGAAGGAATCAGTCCCCATCTGGAAACAGGCCCCCAAGTAACCCCCCATCGGCATTCTTTTCGCCCTTTGACCTGTGATGCCCCGATTGGGGGGCACGATTTCAGGAGGGTAACGCCATGGGCAGATTCCCCGTTTTGCTGACAACACTTCTTCTCTCACCCCTTTTGGGTGCCTGCACGACCGTCCCCCGGGGCCTTGAGCCGGTGGAGGGGTTCGAGGTTGATCGCTACCTGGGTCGGTGGTATGAGATCGTGCGCCTAGATCATTCCTTCGAGCGGGGTCTGAGCCATGTCACCGCGGATTATTCCCTGCGCGATGATGGCCGCATCCGTGTCCTCAATCAGGGCTACAACCGCGAACGTGGAAGGTGGCAAAGTGCCGATGGGGTGGCGCGTTTTCAGGGTGATCCCACGGTGGGGAGCCTCAGCGTGACCTTCCGGTGGCCCTTCTCAGGGGGGTATCATGTCGTTGCCCTCGACAAGAAGGATTACCAATGGGCCGTCATTTCCGGCCCCAATCGGAGCTATTTCTGGATTCTTTCCCGGGAGTCGGTGATGGAGGAGGAAAAACTTCAATCACTGATCAGCCAGGCCGATGAATGGGGCTTTGCCACGGAAAAATTCATTCATGTGGAGCAGGAATCGGAGACGTCCCTTCCCCGGCCTTCCAGCGACGATTGAAAACCGGGTTGCGATGGGGCGGGGAATCGGGTGAAAGTGCCCATGGACTGATGGCATTGAGGCCAGCCAGTTAATTGCTCCCATGGATGACGCATGAAAAAAAAGCAACGACCGGGATGGCCCTACA
>JAFIGB010000476.1 GCA_020831705.1 Candidatus Sumerlaeia bacterium
GCCGTATTGACATTCCCCGCCACATCCGTGGCTGCACCAGCAGCAAGGGAGAAGGACTTTTCGCCGTCCTCGCCCGTCAGTTCCACATTCACCGTGTAGGCCGTTCCCGTGCCTGTCAGATTGCTGAGAGCGATTCCATCGGTGGTGAAGTCGCTCAACTCAAGACCAGAAACCGGCTTGCTGAAGGTCACCGCAATGGCACCCAGGTCCGTCTGGTTCGTGATCATTGGGAGGTCGGCAATGGTGACCGACGGAGCCACGCGATCCAATGTCGTGGAGACCGTATTGGAAGCCGTATTGATATTTCCAGCTGCATCCGTGGCGGAACCAGCGGCCAGAGAGAAGGACTTGGTCCCATCCTCACCCGTCAGTTCCACGTCCACTGTATAGCTGGCATCGGATCCTGTCAGATTCGAGAGTTCCACGCCATCAGTTGCGAAATCGGAAAGCTCAAGACCACTCACGGCCTTGCTGAAAGTCACTACAATGGCCGGGAAGGTTGTCTCGTTGGTAAATTCGGGCAGTTCCGCAATGGTAACGGTCGGTTGCTCGCGATCGAGAACCGTCGCCACTGTATTGGAGGCCGCATTGACATTTCCGGCGCTGTCACTTGCCGCACCAGCAGCAAGGAAGAAGGACTTCGTGCCATCTTCGCCAGTCAGTTCCACATCCACCGTATAGCTGGCATCCGAACCTGTCAGGTTGGAGAGAAGGATTCCATTAGTGTTGAAGTCGGCAAGCTCAAGACCGGAGACCGGTTTGCTGAAGGTCACCGCAATCGCACCAAGGTCCGTCTGGTTGGTGAGTTCTGGAAGGTCGGCAATAACGACCGACGGCGCTTCACGGTCCAACGTCGTGGAGACCGTATTGGAAGCCGTATTGACATTCCCCGCCACATCCGTGGCTGCACCAGCAGCAAGGGAGAAGGATTTTTCGCCGTCCTCGCCCGTTAGTTCCACATTCACCGTGTAGGCCGTTCCCGTGCCTGTCAGATTGCTGAGAGCGATTCCATCGGTGTTGAAGTCGGCGAGTTCCAGACCAGAAACCGGCTTACTGAAGGTCACCGCAATGGCACCCAGGTCCATCTGGTTGGTGATCTCCGGAAGATCGGCAATGATCACCGACGGAGCCAAGCGATCCAATGTCGTGGAAACCGTATTGGAAGCCGTATTGACGTTTCCTGCTGCATCCGTCGCAGCACCAGCGGCGAGCGAGAAGGACTTGGTTCCGTCCTCACCGGTCAGTTCCACATCCACTGTATAGCTGGCATCAGTACCTTGGAGATTCGAGAGTTCCACGCCATCAGTGGCGAAATCGGAAAGCTCAAGACCGGTCACGGACTTGCTGAAAGTCACTGCAATGGCCGGGAAGTTTGTCTCGTTGGTGAATTCGGGAAGGTCGACAATGGCCACCGTGGGAGGTGTTGCGTCGAGGATGGTCGAGACCACATTGGAGGCCAGGGATTCATTGCCAGCGGCGTCAGTGGCAGCACCTGCGAGGAGGGAGAATGACTTCTCGCCTTCACCTCCCGTAAAGAGTGCATCCACTGTATAGCTCGCTCCCCCACCCTGCAGGTTGGAGAGCGAAACACCCGACGTGGAGAAGCCACCGAGGTCAAGGCCGGTAACATCCTCACTGAAGTTAATGGCAATATCGGTCAACGTGGTTTCATTTGTGATGGCAGGAAGATCGGCAATCACAACAGTTGGTCTGGTGGTGTCAAGAATGCTCGTGACCGTGTTGGAAGCAAGCGACGCATTGCCTGCGGCATCGCTTGCGGCAGAGGCTGGAATGGAGAAGGATTTGGTTCCATCCTCCCCGATCAGTTCCACATCGATTGTATAGCTCGATCCCGATCCGGCCAGATTCGAGAGCAAAACACCTTCAGTCATAAAATCAGACAGTTCCAGTCCGGTGACCGACTTGCTGAAGGTAATGGCTACGGTGCCGAGGTCCGTCTGATTTGTGACCGAAGGAATCGCCGCAATGGTGACCGTCGGCGCCACGCGATCCAGTGTTGTGGTCAGCGTATTGGAATCGCCGGTGAGGTTGCCGAGGCCATTTTCCGCCGCGCCGGCAGGAAGGAAGATTGACTTGGATCCATCCTCTCCGGTGAGTGTTACATCAATTGTATAGTTTGCGTCGGAACCCTGAAGGTTGGAAACCTCGACGCCATCCACCACGAAGTCCGACACCTCAAGCCCGCTTACGGCTTCACTAAAGGTAACCGTGACGCCAGGGAAACTCGTCTGGTTGGTAATTGATGGAAGCCCCGCGATCGTCACTGAGGGGGCCGCGGTGTTGAGTGTCACCGTGACCAGGTTCGAGGCGAGGGATGCATTTCCTGCTGCGTCAACGGCGGCACCCGCATTCACGGAGAACGATTTTTCGCCATCCTCACCCGTGATGGTGACATCCACTGTATAGCTCGTTCCCCCACCCTGAAGATTGGAAACAACCATCTCATTTGTCGCGAAATCATCAAGGCCGAACCCGGTCACCGTTTCGCTGAACGTAATGGCCACCTCGGTGAAGCTTGTCTGGCTGGTCGTTGCGGGAAGGGAGGCGATGGTCACCGTGGGAGGCGTGGTGTCCAAGGTCGTTGTGACAATATTCGATGCGAGGGAAAGGTTCCCTGCGGAGTCCGTCGCGGCATCTGCAGGAAGGGAGAGGGATTTTACCCCATCCTCACCCGTTAGCTCCACATCGATTGTATAGCTCGTTCCGCTTCCCAGGAGGTTGGTCAGCGCCATACCATCAGTGACAAAGTCCGAGAGTTCCAGACCGGTAACATCCTCGCTGAAGTTGATGGCCAGGCCGGTATGAACGGTTTCCCGTGTCGGATTCGGGAGCGCGGCAATCGTCACCCCGGGTTGGGTCGTGTCGAGTGTCGTTGAGATCGTGTTGGAGGCGAGGGAGGCATTCCCGGCTGCATCAGCAGCGGCCCCGGCATTAAGGGAAAGGGACTTCAGCCCATCCTCCCCGGTGAGTAATACATCCACCGTATAGTCGGTGCCACTCCCCTGAAGGTTCGAGAGGTTCACACCATTTGTGTCAAAGTCATCAAGCCCGAGTCCACTGACCGACTCACTGAAAGTAATCGTGATACCGGGATGGCTTGTCTGGTTTGTCAAATCTGGAAGGCCGGCAATAACAACAGAAGGCGGCGTTGTATCCAGAATCGTAGTCACGACATTCGACGCCAGGGATTCATTTCCGGCGGTATCACTGGCGGCTCCGGCAGCGAGGGAGAAGGACTTTTCGCCGTCCTCGCCGATGAGCGTCACATCGACTGTATAGTCAGCGCCGGATCCGGCCAGATTCGAAAGTGAAATACCATCCGTCGAGAAGTCAGAAAGTTCAAGACCGGTGACCGGTTCGCTAAAGGTAATCGCAATGCCGGGATGATCGGTGGCATTGGTGACCGCCGGGAGTGCAGCGATCGTTACCGTT
>JAFIGB010000278.1 GCA_020831705.1 Candidatus Sumerlaeia bacterium
CGGCGCGGGTCAATTTTGCCGTACCCGAACGAGGGCCCGTTATCCTGATCAGTGGAGAACCGTCGTATTCCGATTTCGTTTCGAAGTTGGTTCCAGTTGTTTGGACGATCGTGGAATCGATAATTACATTGTTGGCCGTAAGGACAAGGGGGTCCATACTTCCAGGATTATGAATGGTGTGGGGGCCAGGGCCGGGAATTTCGAAAACGATATAAATGGGAGGACTGAAGACTACAGGAGGGTCATTGGCGACATCGATCGCAGCACGTAAGGTACCGGGACCATCAGAATCGGTCGAAAACACGGCAAGGAATGTTTGGGCGGTCGCATTCCCCCCGGCAAGGATGAGGAGTGCACACAGCACCATTTGGGTGAGGCAGCGCTTCACGCTGCCCAGATAAAATTTCAGAGACGACATGTTGGTATTACCTCTAAAAATCCGGCCGAACACACGAAAATTCCATGCATTTGTAAGGCGAAGAGCAAAACCTTTGTGCACAACAAGGAAGTGATTTAGCCAGGATGGTTGGGATTGAGGAGGGTTGTCTAGACGACTCCCCCGCCTGCATTACATATATATTTCCCTAGAAATCGGATCACGTAAAGCAAAAAGTCCAAGTTCTTTCGATTTTTCCATCCGTTTTCTTGCACTTACAAGTATTGTGAAGAAAACGCGGGGCGAGCTTGATATACAAGAACGATGTATCCATACATACCCTGGAGCAGCGGAATCGTAAATGAACGAATACTCCCAAATAGCGGTACGACTCAATATTGCATTCCACAAAACAGAATGGCCGTCATTTCGGAACCGGCTTACATTACTGAACGCAATTATTTTCCTGTGACTCTTTTCATCATCCTGGGGGGAGATATTCCGGCACAAGGGGTGGGAATATAAATCTATACCACGGCAGCGCTTGTTTGATGTTCTCGCCAATCAATATTGATGCAACGGCTCACCCGGATGAAGGACTCCATGGGATCCCAGAAAAACAGCATGCTGCACTTTCAAGTTCCATCACCTGCCACGTTGGGTGGGTGTTGGGACAATAATGGCAAAATTCAGCTTTCAGGACACGGGAAAATTCATCCACATTTGCCGCATGACTTCCTCAAATGCTCCACCGGCATGAAGATAACGAAGGACATGGCTGGAACGAAAACAGGGGGCCATTTCTGGCCCCCTGCTCCACAATCCGCCTTTTAACCGGCCAATCCCGGCCCCTTAACGGAAGATCCGAAGTGTGTGGGGAAGAAGTCGGTCGTGAAGTACCTGGTGATCCCCGTGACCAATGATGTGGTCCTCGGTGAAGCCACGACTGCTCAGGACCACAATGTAGGGGAACTGGCGCACGGAATAACGGCGGGCCAGTTGGCGGTTGGTGCGGTAATCAATGGTGACGATTTCAAAGTCGTTCAGGATGCCTTCCATGTCGGGATGGCGGAAGGCCTCGTCGAACTCCGAGGCTCGCCTGCCCTCCCCAGTGAAGACGACAAGAACGCGGCGGCCGCTCTCACTGGCGGCAGACTTTGCAGCCTCAAGGGAGGAGTGGTAATCGACTTCGACCAGAACAACCGGCTCGGGTGTCGGTTGGGGAGTGGGACGTGGTGTTGGAGCGGGAGTTGGTGCCGGTGTCGGTGTGGGCTGGGCAACGGCCGGAGCATCATCCCGGAAGGGATCCTCAGGATCAGCGGGTACAGCGAAGGGATCTTCCACTTCCTCAACGACGGCGAAGGGATCCTCGAGATCCTCCTCGCTGACGGCAAAGGGGTCATCAACCTCATCCGCCACGGCGAAGGGGTCGTCCACCTCATCTGCAGGAGGCACGGCAAACGGGTCATCGGTTTCCACTGCGGGTGGGACTGCAAACGGATCATCGACCTCATCAGCGGGGGGAACGGCAAAGGGGTCGTCCACTTCCTCCTCTGTGACGGCGAAGGGATCCTCGAGATCCTCCTCGGTGACAGCGAAGGGATCATCGCCCTCTTCCGGAACGGCGAAGGGGTCGTCGACTTCCTCCAGCCCCGGAGCCTCAAAGGGGGTGTCCTGGTCCGGCCTGGGTGGTGCAGCCAGGGGGGAAACATCGGCGAAGGAACCGGGTTGCAGGCGAAGGGCTGCCACGCCGAGATAAGCGGCTGCAAAGGGATCGGGAGACCCGGTGCTTGCATCAGCGATGAGGGAAACGGCGATGCCGCCTGCCTCCTCGACCTCGACACCGGCGATGGGGATCCAATTGTTTCCCATGTCCCCGGTGAGGGTGACACGATTTTCCACGGTTCCTGCGGAGGACTCGACAATAACGAGCAAGTTGCTGACATTCGCTCCCTCGGGGGGGAAGGCGATGGTGATCATGTGGGGGGCATTGGCTTCTTCGAGGTCCATGGGGACGGTCATGGTGCCACGAAGGCCGGAGCCGGAAAGTAGAATGGCGGAGCTGAGTTCGAGGGGATCGGTTTCACCGGGGGAAACATCCCGTGGGAGAAGCACCATGGTACCATCACCGGTGACGAGTCCGTCGACCTGGGCATTTACTTCTGAATGGTGCCAGTTCCCATCTGTTTCGACGGTATCGTCGGTTGCGGGGACTGGAATCGCGGCGTCTTCGGCATTAATGGCGAGAGATGAGGACACCAGTGCGGTGGTGAAAAGAAGGGGTTTGATGGCATTCATGCCGTTGAATCCTTTTTTAACAACGTTGGTGGCCGATGGGGCCGCGGGCCTTGCATTCTTCGACAGAAAGGTTAGGAAGGGGGCGCAACCCGGGCAAGGAATTTGCGCCACTCCCCCAGTTGGAATGCGGAGGCCATTGAGCCTCCCCTCAGGACGCCGCGTCAAATCCTTTGAAATCATCAGACGGAAGAATCCTCGCCAATGTCAAAAAGACCCTTTGATAGCCTGATCATCGGGGGCGGCCCTGCCGGGATCGCAGCTGCCCACACCTTCAAGCTGGCGGGGTTGCGCACCGTCGTCCTTGAGAAGGGGTGCCTGGCCCATCATATCTCGCAGTATCCCAATTTCATGCGTTTCTTTTCAACCAATGCCAACCTGGAGATCGCCGGCTTTCCCCTGGGAATTACCGAGGAAAAGCCCTCGAGGGCGGAATATCTGCGCTACCTGACCAGCTTTGTGCGCTACCACAACCTCCGCGTGCGCACCTACAGCGAGGTCACCGCCGTGGAAAAGAAAGGGGAGCTTTTCCGGGTCACTGTTCGCAAGCCCGGAGGTGCGGAGGAAACACTGTATTCAACCACGGTGATCGCTGCCGTCGGCGCGTGGGAGTCCCCCCGCCGCCTTAATGTGCCGGGCGACGACCTTGAGAAGGTTCGCTACCGTTACCGCGAACCCCACGATTATGTGGGGCGCAAGGTGCTCGTTGTCGGAGGGCGCAACTCGGCCATTGAGACGGCATTGGAGCTTTGGCGGGCCGGTGCGGAGGTCTCCCTCAGTTACCGGGGGCAGCAGTTCAATGGGCGGGGGGTGAAGTATTGGCTCAAGCCGGACATTGAGAACCGCCTCAAAAAGGGGGAAATCACCGGGTTTCTGGGGTCCCACGTGCGCTCCATCGGCTGGGATTCCGTGGAACTGGAGCTTGCCGGCGGCGAGAAGGTTTCTGTGGAGAATGACTTCGTCCTTCCCATGCTCGGGTACGATCCCCCCGTTGGGTTCCTCAAGCAACTGGGAATCGATCTTGAACAACAGACGAATCGCCCCAACCATAATCCCGACACACTGGAGACCAACATTCCGGGTCTCTTTGTCTGCGGGGTGATCACCTACGGAAATATCAGCGGCCACGTGTTTATTGAGAATTCCCGCCATCACGGAGACCTGATGCTGCCACGGGTTCGGGAAATCATGGCGGAACTTCAGGCCACCCGGAAGGTGGGAGCCTGAACCGGCATGTAACCTGCCCCGTGAGGGTTGGATGGCTGTCGACGCATCGTTTCCTCCTTGCGCGGTGACGGCTCGGCAGGCAGCCTTCCCAGCCGGATTGACCGGTGGTCATCCCCACGCCCCCCCGCAGGCAGATAAAAACGCATGAAGAAAAAACCACCAAAACGTGTCCTCCTCATCAATCCTCCCACGGGCCTGTACCGTAGGGACGATCGCTGTCAATGCACCGTGGAGGATCAGACCGTTCAGGTCGTCTTCCCACCCAGCGATCTCGCCTATTCGGCGGCATGTGCGGAGCGCAAGGGGGCGGTCTGCCGCATCCGGGACTACCCTGCCATGGGACGGGGGTGGGATCATTTTCTCAGTGACCTGAAGCGATTCCGGCCCCACATGTTGATTCTGAACTCAACAACCGCCACTCTCGATGGCGACCTCCAGACGTGCCAGATTGCCAAGGAACACCTCCCCGGAATTCTCACCGTGGCAAAGGGCGAGACCCTCATCGTCAACGCCATGACGGTGCTGCTCGATCACCCCGAACTCGATATTGTCCTTCCCAATGAACCGGAAACGGCGGTGGAGGAAATTGTGGAGGGGGTTCCCTTCGGGTCGATCCGTGGCCTCCACTTTCGCGGCGAATTGTTTCGGCGCTACGGCCAGAAGCTGGAAGGCCACCTCGTTCAGCCCGAAGGCAAGGCCCAGGCATCAGCCGTGAAGATGCGCCGCACAACGGAGGAAACCATTGCCGACCTGGATCCCCAAACCATCGACAAGCAGGTTTTCTTCACCGGCAAGCGCGAACTGAACAAGGATCTGGACAACCTGCCGTTTCCGGCCCGCCATCTCCTTCGCAACAATATATACCGCTCGCCCGAGACGGGAAACCCCATTGCCGTAATACACGGAAATCGGGGCTGCCCGGCCAAGTGCGTCTTTTGCCCTGCCGGTGTATTGACAGATTTTTCGGTGCGATACAGAAGCCCGGAGAACATCGTCCGGGAAATTCGTGAATGTGTGGAGGAACACGGCATCCGTGAGTTCCTCTTCCACGGCGACACCTTTACAATGAACAAGAAGTGGATGATCGAGCTTTGCGGCCTGATCCAGGAATCCGGGCTTGATATACACTGGGGATGCAACTCGCGGGTGGACACCATCGACGACGAGCGTGCCATCGCCATGAAGGCCGCCGGGTGCTGGGTCGTTGCCTTCGGCATTGAGACCGGCGACGCGGGAATGCTCGAGCACATGAAGAAGAATGCCACGCTGGAACAGGCCCGCGAGGCAGTGGCCTGCGTGAAACGCAACAACCTGCGCGTCCACACGTTCTTCGTCATCGGCCTTCCCTGGGAAACCGAGGAAACGCTGGAAAACACCTGGAAATTCATCCAGGAAATCGACCCGGACTTCTTTGACTTCAACATTGCAACGCCCCTTCCGGGAACGGAGCTCCATCAGGTTGCCCTGCGCGACAATCTCTTCGTCGAGGACTACGACCCCGCCCGTGCCGGCTACGCCAGCGGAGCCATCACGACGTATAGCGGTCTAGACAGCGAATTTCTGGAGAAGTGGCGGCGGGAGCGCCTGCTGAAGATGTTCCTGCGCCCGAAATACATCACCCGCATGCTTGCAAGGGCAGGCTCACCGAAGAACACGGTCATGTACGCCAAGGCCGGAACCAGACGCCTGCGCCAGCTGCTGTTTCCGAAGGCTGCGGGGTAGTTACCATCTCCCGCGCAAGCATGTGTCCGGAGAAAGGATTGGGACAAAATGATTCGCCGCCTGACGATCAATGGGTTTCGTTCCTTTGGAAACGTTTCCTTCGAACTGGACTCCCCGTCCTTTTTCTTTGGAGCAAACGGGTGTGGCAAGTCATCCATTCTGGACGTGCTTTTTGGACTTCGATCCGTACTCCATGATGGGGTGCCTGTTGTAACTGCCTTTCCCCCCGGTTCTGTTCCAAGGTGGAGGACAAGCAAGGCTGACGCAGGGATTTTCCAAGTATTCACTTTGGAAATCGACGGCCCTGATGGCAAATATGAATATACACTCAAGCTCTCACACTTCAGGGAGTTGAATACCACTCGTGTTTTCGAGGAATCGCTGGTTTTAGAGTCCAAGCCTCTTTTCCAGTTCAAAATTGATGAAGCCATACTGTACGACGACTTACACACGAAAGTGGTCAATTACCCCAACGCCACATCCCGCTCGGCGCTTTCTGCCGTACCTGAAGGCCCCAATTACAAGAAAATCCAATGGTTCAGGGAACGTGTCGGGCGTATCCATTGCCTGCGGATCGATGCCGCAAGGATGGAGGCAAGGTCCGGGATGGAATGTGCAATACCCTCCCGGGATTTCGTCAACTTCACCTCTTGGTATAGACATGCACTTCTTGCCGATGGTACCGCCGCATCCCGGTTCATGGAGGACATCAGGGAGGTTTTTCATGGCCTGACCAGTCTTGACCTTCAGGACCTTGGGAATGGCCACCGGATCCTTTCTGCAAGGTTCAAGCAACCAGAAGGCGGGACGGATGACAAGCAGACCTATGAAGTTTCCTTTGATGAGCTTTCCGATGGACAGCGCGCCCTCATCGCCCTTTATGCCGCGGTTCATTTTCTTGCCCGTGGGGAAACAACGCTTTGCATTGATGAACCGGACAACCACATTTCCCTGCAGGAGCTCCAACCCTGGCTGATCAGGCTTCTGGATGTCGCCGAGGAGAAGGGATGTCAAATCCTCCTGGCCTCGCACCATCCCGAGATATACAATTACCTCGCCGCTGATTGTGGAATTGCAATGAGCCGGAACCAATCGGGTGCCAGTCGGGTTGTCAGGTATGAGCCGATCGAGGAAAGCGCCCTCACCATTTCCGAACAGATCGCCAGAGGCTACCAATGAGGCGGCGGCTTGTGGAGGTGGTGATCCTTGCCGAAGACCGGGCAACGGCCACAATCCTGAGACGTTACGCCGAGCGACTTGGATGCAAGGGACGGACACGGGAGCTTATCTGCCCAGGCGGTTCCGGGGAACAATTCGTTCGCGAAAATTATCCCCTCGAGGTCAGGGAGCAAAGAAGGTATATAGCTGGAGGCATCAAGAATGCAGCGCTGATTGTCCATGTGGATGCCGACACAGACGAAACTTCCAATGAACGGAAACGACTTGGGAGGAAGCTTGCATCGGATGGACAAGCACCAAGGGAAAATTCCGAGAAGATCGCGGTTATTATTCCCAGGAGAAACATGGAAACCTGGGTTCACGGGCTTGCCGGAATTACCGTCGATGAGATATACGACTACAAGACTGATCCGGAAAAGCGACTTGCCGAGAACAGCACACAACTGAAGAAACTCCATCAGGAACGCAGGCGACTGGCACCGGATGCTCTTTACGCATTGACCCGGCGAAATGCAGCCGGTGACCTCCCAGAAAAGTTGCCTTCACTCAAGGAGGCGATCCCCGAGTTTCAGCGCCTGGAAGATTGATCGAATTCTCCAGAAATCCCTTCCCCGCATGAATCGGTGGGGAGGAAATAAACCCAAGCACGGTAATGACCTCCAAGAATTCCAACCCCACCCAACCCACCGTCGCCCTGTTGCTCCCGAACTTTACACCGGGCGGCGCGGAACATCAGGCGCTCCTGCTTGCCCGGGGACTGGCGGGGCATGGCTGGAGACCGGTGATTCTGGTGGTGGAACGCAATGGCCCGCTGGAGGAGGTCGCCGCCGGGATGAACCTTCCCGTTCACGATCTCAAGGGGGAATTGTGGCACAGCAAGCGGACGCCCCAATTCTGGCAAAACCTGTTTGGTTGCATCCGGCGTATATCCAGGGCGTGCCGGCATGAAAGGGCCTGTATTCTTCAAAGTTTCCTCTTCTGGCAAAACCAACTCGCGGTGCCTGCGGGCAGGGTGACACCCGGAATTCGTGCCGTGGTCACAGGTCGGCGGAACACGGGGGATTACAAGGACCGGCGTCGGCATTACCAGCCCATCGAAAACATGGCGAACCTTTTCACGAGTGCCATTGTCTGCAATTCAGTGACGGTGAAAACGGACGTGATGAAGCGGGAACGGTTTGCCGGGGGGAAGATCCACCTGATCCCCAACGCCGTGGACCGGGATCGTATAGACAAGCTGGCGGGTGAGAACCTGCGCCAGCGTCACCCGGAACTGGCAGAAGCCTCCATGATCGTGGGCACGGTGGGGAACATGAAACGCCAAAAACGCCACGACCGCTTTCTGGAGGCGCTGGCCCTTGCCCGCAGGGACGATCCCGGCCTTTGCGGGGTCATCGTGGGTCGTGATCTTGGGGAGGAAAAATCCGTCCGCGAGGTTGCCGCCCACCTGGGTCTGGAGAAACACGTTGTCTATACAGGGGGCCTGGAAAACCCCATCCCCACAATGAAGGGCTTCGACATCTTTGTCCTCTCAAGCGACCATGAGGGAATGCCCAACGTGGTGCTGGAGGCAATGGCGGCGGGAATTCCGGTGATATCCACGGCAGTTGGCGGGGTGGACGAAATCATCCGCGACCGGACCATGGGGCGAATTGTCGACATGAATTCCGGCGAAATTGGCCGGGAAATTCTTCTACTCGCCGGGGATGCGAATGCACGGAGGCTCCTTGCAACCCGGGCGCGGGAACGCGTGGCCCGTGACTTCAGCCCCGAGGCCCTGGCCCTGCGTCACGCAAGGCTGTATGAAAAGCTGACAGGTCTCCGTGGCATGACAAGGATGCAGTGATTATCTCACCAGCACCCCACTGCACGAGGAACCAGCCCCGGCAGTACATCCCAGACAATGATCCCCCGTTGCAATGGCCAGCGCGCGCAGCTTCTCGCCGTCCATGTCGCGGATATGCAGTCGCCTCCCGGACAAACCGAGATCCAGCATCTGGTTGAAATCGCAATCATGCAAATAACCCAAGTAGTCCACCGAAAGTGTATTGCGGCACATCAGGCCGGGAATGGCTGCGGTGTTGAAGGCCCCAAGGAGGACATCCATGTACCCCTCCAGCTTTCCCGAGCGCTCAAGATCGGTCCTGAACCTGCCAATGGGCATGTTGGTGATGGTAATGAGGGATGTGAAGGAAACATTGAAGTCCTCGCGCAGGCGCTTCCTGTAGTCATCTTCAAGGGAGGCCTGCGGGGGAGGCAGCGAGGGACCGAGGGGGTTATAGACAAGATCAAGGGGGAGGTCCGGCGAGATGCCATACCCAAGGTCGTTGAGCATGGAAAGCCCCTTGATGGAGCGGGCAAAGACACCGTCGCCCCGTTGCTTGTCCACATTGCCCGATGTATAGCACGGAAGGGATGCCACAACATGAACCCTGTTTTCCGCGAGAAACCGGGCGAGGTCCTCATGGCCGGGTTCCGTGAGAATGGTCAGGTTGCACCGGTCGATGATATGGAGATCACGCCTGCGGGCCTCCGTCACGAGCCAGCGGAAGGGGGGAACCAGCTCGGGCGCTCCACCGGTGATGTCCATGGTATGGACGGTGGGGGCGCGGTCGAGAAAATCGATCATTTCCCGCGCGACGTCCTCGCTGAGAATTTCCGGCCGGTTGGGTCCGGCGCTGACATGGCAGTGACGGCAGGTCTGGTTACAGACGCGGCCGACATTGAGTTGGAGGATTTCAACATCACCCCGCCCAAGGACGAGGTCGTTTTCGGCCAATTTTGTGTCGAAAGCGTTCATGGGATCCCTAACAGGCAAAATCGGCACCCGCCCCCCGTGAGGAGGGGGAATGCCGGTCATGATCCTTGGATGCCTGAAGATGCCGGATCGGTCAACCCGGGATCAACATGGTGCCGCATCCGCTTTCGGTGAAGATTTCGAGGAGGAGGGTGTTGGGTTCGGTGGCACTGAGGATGTGGACGCTGTTCACGCCGGCCTCAAGGGCACCGAGGCCCATTTCCACCTTGGGAATCATGCCACCCTTGATGATGCCCTGGCGAATGGCTTCGCGGGCCTGGGTGGCGTCGAGCTGGCTGATCATCGAGGTGGGGTCGTTCAGGTCGGTCATGACACCCTGGGTGTCGCTCATGAGGAGAAGCTTTTCCGCGGGGAAACTGGAGGCGATTTTTGCCGCGGCAACGTCGGCGTTGACGTTCAGGATCCGGCCGTCGCGATCTGCCGCCAGCGGGGACACCACGGGAATGCATCCCTGGGCGAGGAGGCTTTCCAGGATCGTCTTGTCCACCGATTGAATGTCGCCAACCTCACCAAAATCGACAACCTCGTCGCTGCCGGTGACCTTCTTGGGGGGGCGCTTGGTGGCGTTGATGATCCCGCAGGAAACACCGGAAAGCCCGATGGCCTTCATGCCCATCCCCTGAAGGGTCGCCACCAACTCAATGTTGAGCTTTCCAGCCAGAACCATCTTGAGGGCTTCGAGGGACTCCGGGCTGGTAACCCGACGCCCGGCCACGAAGCGCGATTCCGCTCCCAGCTTGCCTTCCAGTTCGGTGACCTGCTTGCCACCACCATGAACGATGATGACGCGGATGCCGACATCGTGCAGGAAGGAAATGTCCTCGCAAAGTCGATCCAGTGCGTCCTGGGTCCTGATGGCCTCGCCACCGAACTTGAGGACGAAGAGCGAGCCCTTGAATCTGCGGACGAACGGTATCGCCTGCTTGAGAATGGAAATTTCCTGCATCGTGACGGTATCCCGTTGATGAAAATGTCGTCCCGGGCAATGGAGGTCCCATCGCCGACGAAGAGCCCGAAAGGGTGCCGATCACGCCCCCCCGTGGGCAAGGGTGGCTTTTCGATTCATCCAAATTTTTTCCCGCATTGGACCGCCGGGAGGACTCACAGCCGCTCCTTCAGCGTCTGGAAGAACCCCTTGGAGGCCTTCACAGGCGCGCCGCTCAATTCCGCAAACTCCTCGAGCAACTCCTTTTGCCGCACATTGAGCTTGGTCGGCACATCCACCACAACGCGGACAAACTGGTCCCCAAAGCTCACGCCGTTGACGCTGCGCTGCATCCCCTTGCCACGAAGCTTGAACACCTTGTGGGTGGGCGTCCCGTGGGGGATCTTGATCGTTTCCTCGCCATGGAGGGTGGGTACCTGAATTTCGCCGCCAAGGGCAGCGAGGGGAAAGCTGATGTGGGCCTCGTGATAAATGTCCGCCCCTTCACGGGCAAAATGTTCATGTTCCTCGATTTCAAAGCGGACGATCAGGTCGCCCCGCTGACCTCCCGGGGGGCCCGCCTCGCCCTCGGACTGAATACGCAGCGACATCCCGGAGTCGACGCCGGGGGGGACGGTGAATTCGACCTCCGTCTTCCGCGGCACCCTTCCCTGGCCGTTGCAGGCATTGCAGGGGTCGGAGATCACCTTGCCCGATCCACCGCAGGTGGGGCAGGTGGTCTCGATGGCAAAGAATCCACGGGACTGGCGGACGGCGCCCTGCCCCCCGCAGGTCCGGCACGTCTGGGGTTGGCTCCCCTTCTTCGCACCGCTGCCGCTGCATTCATCGCAGGACTCAAGGCGCTCGAAGGAAATTTCGGTGACCTTACCGGTGAAGGCTTCCTCCAGGGACAAGCGATACCGGACGGCCACATCCCGCCCCCGCCCCGGGCCACCACGACCACGGCGCCCGCCCCCGCCACCAAAGAAGGCGTTAAAGATGTCCCCAAAGATGTCATCCACATCCCCCCGATGGTGGAAGTCACTCCAATTGAACCCTCCGGCACCGAAGGCACCCTTCATCCCATCATGGCCGAAGCGGTCGTAGCGCTGGCGCTTTTCAGGGTCTGAAAGGACCTCGTAGGCCTCGCTGGCCTCCTTGAACTTCTCGGCGGCCTCTTCGGGGTTGTCGGGATTTTTGTCGGGGTGGAACTTGATCGCCAGCTTGCGGTAGGCCTTTTTCAGGTCATCCGCACCGGCACCTTTGTCCACACCAAGGATTTCATAATAATCGCGTTTTGTCATTTGAGGAGGGGGGAACTCCGTTTTGGTATGTGGGCCACCACCATGGGAGGCAACAGGGTGGCCGGGGGACATGAGTCATATCGAAACAACACAGTGGGGTGTAACCCCATCCTGCGGGTAGGGGGCAAAGGGAAGGCCAGCAGGGTCGAGGAAGACAAAAAGAATAATTAGGTGCCATTGTGCTTGCGATTGGTACCAGCCCCCCCGCATTTTACCATTAGCTTGAATGGAGAAAACGCATGCCCATGCGACCTCATTTCGCATCTCGTCTTCTGGCAACCTTGATTCTGGCCCCCGCGGTCACATTCTCGGGGCTTGCCTTGGCGCAATTCGATGACCCCTTCGACACGCCGCCTGCCGGTGCGCCCGCCCCTGAGGCGGCCCCGCAGGAACAGCAACAGCAACAAC
>JAFIGB010000298.1 GCA_020831705.1 Candidatus Sumerlaeia bacterium
AGTAGCTCGCCCGGCGAAAGGACCCCCTCCCGGCGATCCAGATACATGGAACCGTATTTGTCGAGGAACCAGTCCGGTTTTTCGTCGAGATAGAACGGCACATAGGGGCCACCGAAGTAATCCGGCTGGTAGCTGTCGAGACCCCGTGCAATGGCGGGAATCCACTGTGGTGTCGCCCGGGCATCATCGTCCAGATAGACAATGTACTCCGTCCTGCATGCCCTCCACCCCACATTGCGGGCGCGGCTCAGGCCGGGGTCGGGGGCGAATTGACAGACAAGGTCGAGGCTCCCCATGAACTCCTCCGCCACCGCACTGGTGTCGTCGGTCGAGGCGTTGTCCACCACCATCACCGGCACCGTCATGCCCTCCGGCATGTGGTCCACCAGCGACTGGAGACACCGCCGAAGATGGGGCGCACGGTTGTGGGTGCAGATGCAGATCGTGAAGGGCACCATCCCTGTCTATACACCTTTCGCGACGCGGTCGACCAGCGCCAGAGTTTCCGACACCATGCGGTCCATGGAAAACTCCGTGTCCGCCCGGGCATGATTTGCCGCGCCCCACTCCCTGCGCAACTCCGGACTCTCCATCAACCTCCCCATCAACGCCGCAAGGGCCGCCACATCACCCACCGGGAAGAGCGCCCCACCACCCGCCGTCCCCAGGGCCTCGCGATTGCCCGCAATATCGGTGGCAATCACCGGCAACCCCGCCATCATTCCCTCCAGAATGGCATTGGGCATCCCCTCGCGACGGGTGCTGTGGACGAGAAGATCACTGGCGCCAAGGAGCGAGGCCACGTCCTCCACGGCCCCTGTCATGCGCACGCTATCGGATACCCCAAGGGCCGCAACCTCCCCCGCAACCTCCTCCGCCGTGTGCTGGTGGCGACCCGCCAGCATCAGCACCCCCCGTCTCCCCGGTGCCGCGTCCAGCACCTGCTTCCATGCCCGCACCACCGTCAGGTGGTCCTTTGCCGGATGAAGATTTGCCACCATGGTGACCAACAGATCCTCCGGGGCGAGATCCAGCCTGCGGCGCATTTCCGACCGATCAACCGCCGGGGCATGGGGCAAAATTCCATTGTGAATCACCGCGACGGGGGGAAGGTCCCTGTATAGCTGGCGCAGGGTTGCCGCCGAATGGCTTGCATTGGTAATCACCGCCGCCGCACCCCCAATGGCGACACGCTCCATCACCCCCCCCTTGAGCCAGCGTCCCTCGTCGCGCTGGTTCCAGACAAAGGGACACCCACCCAGCGTCCGCGTCGCCATACCCATCAACACATTGGGACGCGCCGTATAGGCAATGACCGCCGCCGGAGCGAGGCCCTTGAGAAACCGCCGCGTTTTCCAAAGCCAACTGGCCAGCCTCCACGGCGGTTGAAAGGCGGGATCGGTGGTGTGAACCTCCACCCCCATGCCCCGCAACCGATCCGCCACCGGCCCGTCCTCCTCAAAGGCCAGAACCACCGGTGTATAGCGCCCATCCTTCCGAAGACCCTCGACGAGGTAAAGGGCCTGCCGCTCAGCGCCGCCCATATTAAGGAAGCCAAGGGTGAGGAGGAGGGGAGGGGGCTTCATTGGGCAAGGCTACCCTGAGGAACACCACGTATTTTTGCAACAAAATCCTCAAGAATGGCCTTTTCGATTCGTAGTGGCTTGTCTATCCAATTAAAAGCGAAATCATCTCCTCGCCTGCTCACCTTCCAGTGACCAGGGCAATTGGCAACTGGTTCGGGTGAAGTAGTATAACTAATTTCAACAAGTACCGATTGCCCATCTTGCTCAAGAAAGTCCAATACAAGGCTTTGTGAATTCAGCTTGTCTGCTAGCATGACAGCAGTTTTCAATGCAGACTCAGGAATTTTTGTGTGGTCATAGTCCCTGACTCCACTTCCACTTGCCCTGAAATCACCTGGAAGATTCAACCTTCTGTAGCCCCAAACCCGATCACCAATAACATTCACCCTGATATCTCCGTCGTTATCAGCAATGAACTCCTGAAATAACATGTAACCTTGCTCAAGTGACTTATCATGAGGGAGTGGAGGTAATCTATGAGTTAGAAAGTAACGAGTCGAGTGATATGCACGGCGTAAGGGAGAAAATGGGCCAACTTGCGGATGGGCGAGCGTAAATAGACCAGAACCAAAAAGCTCATGTGCCCGTTTGATCCCCTCCTCTTTACTCCTCAAGAGAGTAACATTGGAGGAACTTGCTCCAGTCGCAAGCTTGAGCACGATTGGAAAAGTTGATTTGTGAAGGAAAGCCAATGCGTCCTCGAGCGAATATACAACAGTGGTTTTGGGTGATACGATGCCCGAGGAATCAAATAATTGGGCCTGAACGACTTTATCCTCATAAAACCATCGGGTGCTATAATTTGGATATACCGGTAAGCCATGCACAGTCTCAGCCAGGTTAAGCAACCGGTTACAGTCTCGACGAGAATTTAGCCCCGTGGAAAATCTGGTCATGAAACCATCGCTTTTCATCAACTCTGTCATCAAACGGGGATCGGTTCCCTCTATTACAATGACCTCGACCCCCAACTCACTTGAGTAAGACTCCCATTTTCCTGAAAAGGATTCGACTCCTCCTTTTTTAAGCTTTAGTGTATCATTCATTACCAATATCTTCATTTCGCCCTCCTGAACTAAAACATTCACATCTGGACACATAGGCACACAACCCACCAATCGTCACAAGCGCCAGCACCATGTTTTCCCAGAAGAATATATTCATGGTGAAAAGTGTCATCAGATGGAAGGGAATAATGACCAACAGCCATAGCACCCGAAACCACTTCCAGACGAGGACCAATGGTGAGAGAAACTCAAAGATGGTTGTAACGAGGAATCCAAACTGGAAGAACATCATAAAGAAGGTATTCTTTCCTGCCAACAAACCAAAGTCAAAGGGATACGGACTGTAATGGACACTTTGCACGGAGAGATAGACGACAATTGCATCCCCTGTAAAAACCTCCAGCCCCCCTGCTGCGAGCCGCCTACCCCCCACCAGAGCATAGGCGATGCAAAGCAAAAGGACAACAGACAGATACCCCATAGCATATTCATGGTACGGGCGAACACGGTCCCTTGACGACCGGATCACCGACAATCTGTCAGCGCAACACGGGAAGAGCACCAGAAGGAATGTCGCGTACAGAAGCCCGAATTGGGCGTGGTTAATGAATCCATTGAAACCCTTCATCAGGCCGTCGAACAAGAGGAGCATCAAGGCGGCAGGGATTGCAACTGCCGGGAAAGGCCTGACTCCAAGCATACATGCGGCAAGGAGTCCCAACAAGACCGACTTGTAAAGCAACAGGGAACCCGGTTGAAGCAACCATTCATAAAACACCGAGGGAATGTGGCGGAAGGCTCCCCATGGGGAAAACATCTCCAAAGGGAGCATGGCATACTGCTGCATGGGGCAAAGGAGGACGATTAAGAACCAAAGCCCATAAATACAAATGCGAAGGAATCCCAGAGACACCGGAGTCAGTTCATCTTTCAACATGGTGACGAGACTCCATGTTCGGGGACTTTTCCATCGTGACGACGACTGTATTACTCCATTCCAACTCGGCTGGGCGGGCGTACCCCCTCGGGTTGACCGTTGCCGTCCCAACCTTCACTTCCTTAATGGGATCGGAGGAATGTGTCCTATTGTATAGCTCGGTCAACTCCCTCAATATTCTAACCAGATTCTCCTTGGCCGCTTCCAACTCAGGATCGTCGGAGGGAGCCGAAACAAAGGGTTGGTAGTATTCACTTCTGATTTTCCCCATGAATGCCCGTGGACTCGTTGACGGGGAGATACGATGAAAAGGGAAGTCGGTTTCTCGACCGGACTCAAACACCGCCATGACCTTGAAGAGGGACGAAGATGGGGCGGCACTTGAATACATTCCCCAGTGGGCAAAGGGATAAGTCCGCCTGTCCTCATGAAAGAGTTGGCCAAATAAAACCGCCATCAAAAATAGAACCAATAGACATTGCCGAATTGGCCCAATGGCTTTAAAATAAGTGATAAACCCTGGAATCAGAAGACATGTTGTGAGTACAATCAGGTAAAGGGCACCCTCGATAATTATTGGGACGGATACTGCCAAACCCAGCCTTGCGGCCAGGACGAGAAGGGTGGTGGACAGCCAGATGATCAAGAGGGGGGCAACGTACCGTTTCAACGACAATAAATCCCGATGTATGGGTAACCTTGAGTTCATTGGTCGACTTTCGCGGCACTCAGCTTTCCCAATTCAAGCTTCCTTTTTAATGACCACACATGCGGTTGGTGAAAACATGGGTGAGGACCACCCAAATTTTTGGGTCAATCTTTCAAATGGTCGCATAAATGGAAGGACACCTTTCACCCACCATTTAAGTGCCTGTGGGCCAAACCCGAATGAGGCTCTGAATTCCCCACAATGATAGGCGGCCACGATCTTTGATCCCGGGAGTGATGTCGTCAGGTCTGAAAGGGGCTTGAGTTTCATGACTGCGGCATTATGGGTACGGCGTGCCTCCTGCCAATATTCCGGCTTATACATTGACCGCCGCATCCAATACTGAGCGGGAGTGTGTGCAGGTACCGTGAGTAGAAGAATCCCATTGGGAGACACAAGGTCCCAGTGCTTTTGCACGACTTCCTTCGGAGCGGTGAAATGCTCAATAAATCCGTGGGAATACACAAAGTCGAAAGTCCTGCCCGGGGCCCATGAAAAGAGGTCATGGTGAACAAGTGAAATGTTGTGCTTCCTGAAGTTCTCCATTTTCATCAACTTGGAGATCTGCTCATCAAAGTCGACCCCATGGCATTCCAGATCGGTGTTCTCCGCCAGATACAGGAGCATTTTGCCTGGGTAGACTCCAATCTCCAGCACTGATTTGATATGGCTTTCCTCTTTAAGTATGGGCTCCAACTTCTTCAGCCAAACAGGTTTCGATGGAATAATCGTCTCCTCTTTAACCCGCTTGTTTCGTTTGCTCCAGAAATCCTCATCTGTAAGCGCGCTTTGTTTGATACTGGAAGTCACTTGGAGTTCCTCGAGGGTGGATTGACCGGATTTACCTGCCAGCGAGCAGGCCAAAGAATCCCGCTTCTATTCCGGCGCCTGATTATCGAGGTGTCTATAACTTCGAATCTAAGGCAATTCTCAATTCGATCACTTAGCTCACTCATGGCGTTGGCGACAAAGAGGGTGATGAAGTATTCCCCAGGCATCAGTGGTACATTATCAATGTCTATCTTTAATTCAGCCCTGCCACCTATCAACTCAAGGCAAACTTCATCGTCCTGACTTGTGAAATGCATGATCAGTTGGCCCATATTATTCCTGATACTCAGGCCAAAGGTAAACTCCTCATCTGCAGGGCCTTCTATCGTGATCGCCGTTGCAAAGCTTGTCCCTGTTTGGATGGTCGGACCCGAGTCACTCATAAACTTGGCCCACGTTGCTCGGAAGGGTCCTCGACAATCTCGTCCAGTGGATTGGGATTTGAGGTCAACTTCATCGCTGACAGCCAAGTTCGACTTCATATATTCCGCAATCGCTTCTTCTGTCTTTCCAAGGTATTGTATTTCTCCATCCTGAAGAAATATCGCCTTCCGACACAGCCTCCCCACCGCCCCCATATTATGGCTGACAAAGATAACGGTGCGGCCGTCGTGGGCGACGTCCTGCATTTTGCCGAGGCATTTTTTTTGGAACTCGGCGTCGCCGACGGCGAGGACTTCGTCGACGACGAGAATGTCGGTGCGCAGGTGGGCGGCGACGGCGAAGGCGAGGCGGACGTACATGCCCGAGGAGTAGCGTTTGACCGGCGTGTCGAGGAATTTCTCCACACCGGCAAAGTCCACAATGGCGTCGAAGGCGCGGTCGATCTCGGGCCGTGTCATGCCGAGGATCGCTCCGTTGAGGTAAATGTTCTCGCGGCCCGTCAGTTCGCGGTGAAAACCGGTGCCGACCTCAAGGAGGCTCGCCAGCCGCCCCCGGTAGCGCAATTCGCCGGTGGTGGGCTGGGTAATGCGGCTGAGGATTTTGAGCATGGTGGATTTGCCCGCACCGTTTCGCCCAATAATGCCGACCGTGTCGCCGCGTTCGATGTCGAGATCGATGTCGCGCAGGGCCCAGAAGGTCTCGTATTTTTCCCGGCGTTGGCGCTTGAGCAACCCCTTGCCCCAGTTGACCAGGTCTTCGCGGAAGTTCTCGTTGAGGCTCTTGAGCTCGCCAAGACGGTACATCTTCCCAATCCCACGCATGCGCACGGCCCAACCGGCGTCCAAGGATGAAGTATGAGGGATGAAGGATGAAGAAAGGGGGGAATTGGAAGGATGAGGGATGAAGGATGAAGGATGAAGTTTTTCGTCGGAGGTGGATTCTGTGGATTGTGAGTGAGGTTTTTCGTTGGATGATGGGGATGCGGGGGGATTTAAGGATGAGGGATGAGGGGTGAAGGATGAAGGAAGATGTGAAGGATGAGGTTTTTCGTTGGATGATGGGGATGCGGGTGTGGTCTCCCTGGTGGCGGGGAGTGAGGTGGGGGGTGTTTGGTGCTTCGGAGTATTCAGTGCCTTGACCTCTTGTATTGTGCAACCCCTGCCGGGGTTGAATTTTCCTGTTCCTTTACCCCGCGTTAAAACGCGGGGCTACGATTGTTAGGCCCCTCCCGGGGCCATGTGCCGGTCGATCCAAGCGTTTTTTATCTCACCCTTCAATTTCATTCCGTTCCTTAATTCATCCTTCATCCTTCATACCTCATCCTTGTCAGTCTCCTTCATCCTTGTCAGGCTCCTTCCGATGATCTGGGAATAGAGGACATCCGGGTCAAGGTCTGCACCGTTGGGCCACTCGATGGTGCCGAGTTCGGGATTAACCCGGACCTGACGAAAGGCGGCCTCCTCGCGCAGGGGTGCGAAG
>JAFIGB010000314.1 GCA_020831705.1 Candidatus Sumerlaeia bacterium
GCCCGGTGGGAAGCTCCATCTCACCGTAGACCTTTCGTTCGCCCAGGGCACGGGCAACGATGATGGTGCCCTCATCAGCGACGCAGTCCTGGGAGACCTCAACGATCTTCCCCAACTGGGCGGGCGATGTGGCGGAACCGACGCGATCAAGGCGGATCTTGCGGTTAAACTTCAGGGGAACCGGCTGTTCTGCGGCAGTTTCCGGTGCGGGAGTGGGAGACTTGCTGGCTATTTTTCGATACCTCGCATAAACCCGGGAAACTCAACCGGGGAGACTTGACAGCGCAGGCAGTTAAACCCTGCGGGGGGTGGGGGGATAGAGGAATTCACGTTCACGCTTCAAGTGCAATTTTGCAAATCCACCGCTCATGGCCTCCATTCAGTGACCCGATTCCACCAGAACCGCCCCCAGGAAGAGGAAAGTCAATGGCCTGTTGTCGCGTGTTCCCTCCAAATAATCAACCGGACGCCACACCGGGTGAACAATCTGAAGCGAGGGTTGGGAGTGGGAGTTTCTGAGGACAACCGGGATCTGGAGGTGGTGAAACCCCTCGCCAAGGGTGACAGTATGGACGTCCGGTTCTCCAACGAACCCAAGCTCAACATCCACCGTCTTTTCCGGGTAGGGTTGGCGCATGATCATCACCTTAAGGAGATATTCACCCGCCGCAACGGTGGAATCGAATCGAGCACGTGTTTCGCCGCCGACGGCCCAACAAAACGGCTCCCCATCGTCAAGCAACTCCAGTTCATGGAACCCATCGACAATGTATTGGTGCTCGGGCAGTGCCGTGGCTGCGGCGCGAAGCAGGTCCATTTCATGAACCTTTGTCGGGGGGTGGAAGATGCGCTCCACGATAGTCCAATCGAGGTCATGAAGCGTATACAGGGTGAACTCGGAGAGGTCCGGCTCGACGTGGGGAAACTGGAGGCTGGTTTGGTTTTCGGCAAGGAGACCCGAGCGGATGAAGCTGCGCACAAGACGGGGTCGGGCCTCCTGAATAGGGTGCCACCAGTTGATGGTCAGAATATGGATGGTGCCCTCCCCCGCGTCCAGTCCGGCGAGATTTTCCAGCGGAACCAAGCGAAAATCCCCGAAGGTGGGGGCAATATGGGGCAGGAGGGAACTCGGTGAAACATGAATCACGGAACCCGCTGGTGGCAGTAATCCATGCTGTTGATAGAAGGCAACCTGGGCACCCCGACCGAAGTGCGTTTTCAGGTAGTGGTTGGTCCATTGCCCGAGGAGACCGTATAGAAGGAAGGGGGCGACAAGGAGCACCGTCATGAGGCGCCCCCCGCCAAACCGTTCCGCCGCCAACACAGAAAGCCCCACCATGGAAAAAAGCCAGATGGGAAGCATAATAACCGGATATCGAAGACCGTGAAAGACCGAAGCCACCCCAAACCAGGAAAGCATCCAAAGTGTGGTGACAAAAAGCGGGGGAAGGAGGAGCGCAAAAAATATCAGGGGATTTAACGATGCATTTTCTTCTGGGGTACTCCTCCCTTTGATCGCCCAGGTGGCAATCCATGCCACGATCGGGAGCAGGACCAGTATTGAGAGGATCCACAAAAGCGGAAACTCCCCAAGCAGGTTGGTCCCGAAGCGACCGTAGGGATACCAGTATATAAAGACATACATCCAGTTGAAAAACTCGGGTGGGGTCATCCATTCCGTATTGGCCTCCGAGAGATACCCGAGTTGATGATGCAATCGGAAAAGCCATGGCAGAAAGGAGGCCGCGGCAACGGCGTTCGCAACAAGACCACCAATGACGAAGGGGGACTTCCATTTCCGGCACTCAAGAGCCAGGCAGATCCACACGATACCAACAAAGAAAAGAGCGATGGATGCCAGGAGGTGGAGCCAAAGGGCAACACCGGCACAAAAGGTATAGATACCCCAAGTCATGGCGATGCGGCCGGGGCTCCATGCGCCCTCCCTTTCCAGGCGCCTTGCATGGCCAAGGAGAAGAAAACAGGTCGTGACGAGGAGCATGAGGAGGGTGTAATTCCGGGCATCCGAGGCATGGGTTGCAATGGGGCCATTGACAGCTACGGCGAGGGCAAAAAGCGTCCCTCCCGTTGTCCCAAGAAGCCTTCGTCCCATCACCCAGCACACCGCCACCATGCCAAAGAAGGCCATCACACTCGGAAGGCGAACAAGGAGTGTCTCCGGGACGAAGCCAATCCAGCCACCCACAAGGAGGAATAGCTTCACAATGAGGTAGAAAAGGGGCGGATGGGCATCCACCGTTGTTATCGAGACCAGAAAATCCAGCGATCGTTCGGCAACCAGGACCGTGTAGACCTCATCCACCCAGAACGTGTCCGTATCCAGGGCAGTGTATAGACGAATGGGGAGGAGCGCCAGAAGGAGCAATGCCAGGAGGAACCACCCGGGCCGGGGTGACTCATTATCCGAAGTGTCGGGGTTCATGGAAGGTGGGGGATGCCCCATGGTCGGAATTTACCCGCCGCTGACCGGCGGCATGAGGGCGACCTCGTCACCGTCGGAAAGAACCGTGGAAGCAGTCGCCCATTTCTGGTTGTGGGCCAGCAGGAGCGACCCCCGGAAGCCATCAGCCTCGGGATGGCGTCCGATGACCTCCTCGACAAGGTCCTCCATCGTGGCCCCGGATTTCAATTGGACCGATTCCCCCCCCACGCCACCAAGAGCGGCCTTGAGTTGGGCGAAGTAGAGCACCTTGATTGTGAGCACGTTGATTCTCCTTACGACTCGTCATCCGGGTTGATCGTGCGCACCTTTGTGTCCAGCTGGATTCCGTAACGGGCAATGCGCTTGCGCAGCGTGGAGCGGGTGATTCCGAGTAGACGCGAGGCCCGCAGCTGGTTCCCTCGTGTTTGGTTCAGCGCATGGACAAGCAATGCCCGCTCGGCCACATCGAAGGTGGAAAACTTGTTTCCCCGCTCCCGCGCAGACACCAGCAGTTCGAAAATCGGGGCGATCATTTCCTCCACATCGGAGAAGGTAAAATCCTCCACCACCCGGGGCGTGGTGTCGATACGCGGCATTTTTCCGCTGCTCGGTTGCGTGGCAATGGGACCACGGGCCGCCGCCCCACCAGCGGGACGTTCATGGCCTTCGCCCTGAAGACGTATATCCGCCGGAAGGATCGTGTCGGACTTCGTCGTGAGCACCGCATTGCGGATGGTGTTTTCCAATTCACGGACGTTACCCGGCCAGTCCCATTCCTGCAACTTTTCCATCGCCGAGGAACTGATGTTGATGTCCCGCGCACGGTGGTTCTTCACCTCCTTGCGGAGGAAATATTCAATGAGATACGGGATGTCCTCGCGGCGCTCGCGCAGGGGGGGAAGCTCGACACGCACCACGTTGAGCCGGTAATAGAGATCGTTGCGGAAGGTGCCATCCTCGATCATCGCCTCAAGAGGCTGGTTCGTCGCTGCAATAATACGGACGTCCACATTGATCAGGTCACCACCGCCGATGCGCTCGAATTCACCGCTTTGAAGGACGCGCAGGATCTTCGTCTGGGTCGGCAGGCTCATGTCGCCGATTTCATCGAGAAAGAGAGTCCCTGCATTTGCCAGTTCAAATTTTCCCGCCCGGCGATTGACGGCGCTGGTAAAGGCACCGCGTTCGTGGCCGAACAGTTCGCTTTCCAAAAGCGCCTCCGGGATGGCCGCGCAATTGATGGCAATAAATGGCGCCCCGGCGCGGTCGCTGTGTGTATAGATCGCCCGGGCAATGAGCTCCTTGCCCGTTCCGCTTTCCCCGGTAATGAGAACCGTCGCCTTCGAATTGGCAACCTGGCCGATGGTCTTGAATACCTGGCGCATGGCCTCGGACTTGCCGATGATCATGTCGCCGTGTTCCTCCTCGCCAAGGCGTGGCTCGTAGGTCACCAGCGTGTTCATGTCCGCCGAGACCTTGAGGGCCTCGAAGACGACCTCGCGCAGCTTCTCGATGCTGAAGGGTTTGATGAGGTAATCGTAGGCGCCATGCTTCATCGCCTTGATGACGGAGGCGGAGGTGCCAAAGGCGGTCATCATAATGACGATGAGGCGTGGATCGCTGGCGTGAATTTTCTGCAGCGCCTCCAGGCCGTCCATGCCCGGCATGCGCAGATCCATCAGCACAAGATCGGGGCGATTTCGGCGAATGGCAGCGAGGGCTTCCTGGCCGCTGTGAGCCGCCTCCACGTCTATATTGTCCCGCTCGAAGACACGACGGAAGCCGGTAACGACATCACGCTCGTCATCCACAATGAGGATACGTTGGCGATTGCTCATGTGTTGGCGACCTCCGTGGCAACGGGGAGCGAGACCGTGAAGATGCTTCCCTCATCCGGCGTGCTCTTGACCTGAATGCGGCCCTGGTGACGGCGCACCAGCTTGTTGGAGATGAACAGCCCCAGGCCGGTCCCCTTTTCCTGGGTTGTATAGAACGCATCGAAGAGGCTCTTCAGCGAGGCCGGTGTGATGCCACGGCCATTGTCCTCCACGGTGAACTTGACGCAGGGACCAATGCCGCGGTCACTGCCGGTGCGGGTACGGATTCGCAGCCGGGGCTTTTTCACGTCCGTCATCGCCTCCATCGCATTGATCATCAGATTGAGAAGCACCTGTTGAATCTGGCCGGGGTCCATCTGTATATCCGGAATTTTTGGGTCCAGATTGCATTCCACCTCCACACCGGCCTTGGTGAGTTTATAGCCAAGAAAGAGGAGCAACTCCTCCACCAGTTTGTTCAGATTGCCGGGACGGAACTCCGACTCGCTCGACCGCGCAAGGCTCAACGTCTGCTCGATGATCTGGTTGATGCGTTCCAGTTTTTCCGTGACAATACGGACGTCGTTGCGGGTCTGCTCGTTCTGCGTGGGATCCTCGTGGATGCTGTGAAGCAGCAAATTGATGATGGTAATGGGATTGCGTATTTCATGGGCCATCTCGGCAGCCAGTGTTCCGAGAAGCGATAGACGCTCGGACTGGCGCACCGATGCCTCCAGAATCGTCAATCGCTCCATACGCCGGGCGTTCTCAATGGCAATGGCGCCCTGGTTTGCCAGCAACTGAAGGAGGCGGATTTCCGATTCGCGGAACCGGCGCTGCTCGCCGGAAAAAAGAGCCAGCACCGCAAGGACGCTGTCCTGGTAGGCAACAGGAACGGCGGCCAGCGACACCAGCCCATCCCGCTCGGCAAGCTCCTTGAAGAAAAACTTCGGTTCGCTCTGAACATCGAGAACACGAATGGGCACCGCCCGCTTTGCCACCCGCCCCAGGAGGGATTGGGAAATGCGAACATTCGGTCCGTCGCGGCTGATCTCCGTCCCACCGGAAATGGCCCAGGGGCGGAGGGTCTGCTCCTCGGTGACCTCAAAAAGAACACAGGCGCGCCCCTTGAGGAGGGAATTTCCCGCCTCGACAATGCGGTCGAGAATCTGCTCCAGCGGACCGGGCATGATCAGGGTCCGCCCCACCTTGAAGAGGCTGTCCATCTCCTCGGCCTGGCGCTTGATCGCGGCATGGAGGCGTGCGGTCTCAATGACCTTGGCGCTTTGATTCGCCACCGCCATGCACAAATCCTCGTCATCACCCGTGAACGCCCCCGCGCGGGTGGAATCCACATTGATGACACCAATGACATTCCCCTCAATAATCAGCGGAAGGGCCATTTCGCTCTTGATGTCATTCTTGAGACAAACGTAGCGGGGATCCTTCTGCACATCCTCCACCCGCAACGGCTTCCCCGTCCACGCCACAAACCCGGTCACCCCAACACCGAGCTCCAACCGCAGATTCTTCCAAAGACGCGGGTGGATATTAATGGCGGTTTCAATATTAAGCACGCCCTTCTTGCGATCCACCATGGCAATGGAACCACTGGTCGCATTGGTAATGCGCACGACTTCCTTCAATAGAAGCCGCAAAACCTCCCGGGGATCCAACGTCGTGTTGACGATATTGGAAATCTTGTAGAGGACTTCCAGTCGTTCAAGACGGGCGTGGAGTTGGTTGACGGTTCTGGACATAGGGAATCGGAGGGCCAATCAGAGGGGTCACTCAAGGCCAATGATTCCCCCAATTGGCCCAATCTGGTCAACGAAATCCCGGAGAAACTGGGGTGGTTCTTTTTGAACAACCGATAAAAGATTGATTGCTGGAGGGGGGAAAATGGGTGGATTTTAGGTGGGCATTCCGGAAGGGGCCACGGGCATCCTTGCCCGCATAAACAAACAACACCGCGGCGGCCAGTCTCCGTTGTGTCTCGTGTTGGACTCGTTACTCCCCCGCTACTGCAATGGGGAAATCGTATGAAGAGAGGGGTTTGTGAAATTGTGGATTCTGACCACCTCTGTATCCTTCCGGGAGGAGTTCTGGCGTTCTGGTAATGACATAATCCGCAAGCTGATTGATCGTGATGACGCCCTCCCCATCCGTTGCGGCGGCACCGTTTAGCCCTTCCAGAAGGGCAGACACAAACACACCATTGCTCATATTTGCAGTCTCGACGGAATACTCGTCCGGTGAAGCACTGGTGAGGATCATTGGTCCATGTGGATGTGGCGAATATTTTGCCAGCACACCGTCCCCATCCGTGGAGTCCAGAATCAGGAGTGTCTTTTTCCCGGTGATCGCGAGACTTTCCAGCAATCTGGACACAGGAATCCCCGTCGCCCAAATCTCATCAAGGTCCGTGTCATGGGAGATAATATGATGTTCATCCAACTCGGGAGTCGTCCCCCCATGACCAAAGAAGGCAATCATCGCAACGTCGTCGCTCGTCGTATTTTGTCGAAGCCAACTGGCGCCGAGGTAAATGTTTCGTGCCGTGGCATCCTCGTCGAGGAGGAGCCGGATACCGACCTCTGAAAAAATCTGTTCCTCCTGGGCCTTCAATACATCCGCCAGATCGCGGGCATCCTTCACGGCCAGCCTAATGTCGGGGATATCTCCTTTGTACTTGTCGATCCCGATAATCAGAGCGTTCAGGACGGGCCGTTCATCCATGTCCCGCCCCTCCTGGGAGCCCCAACGGTCAAGGCGAGGGTAGCCTTTCGGCAGGAAAACCTCTGACTCGACAGAAACCGGCGCCCTGGGCGATTCGGGCGCCGGGGCAGTTGTCCGGCAAGCCAACGAAAGGGTCGCTGCCGGGAGCAACAGGATGGCAAGAAGGAATCTGAAAGGATACATGGATGAGAAAACCTCTTCTTTCTGAAAATTGACATCGGTTAAACTGATGCGACAAATTCAGAGCCCGGCCTGGGCACTGCTCCCTCAATCCATCAACACCGCAATAGGGAAGTCGGGGACCACATCGGGCTTGCGGACCACCGGGGTCTGGCGGCCGTCGGTCAGTTCCTTGACCCGCTCGCTGATGAAATACTCAAGGGTGGCGATGGTAATGCGTCCGCGGTCGGCGGCGCCTCCCCGCAGACCCTCCACCAGCGCCTTGGTAAAGGCCCCGTTCCCCCATTCATCGGACTCCAGCGACACCTGACGCCCCGTGGAGGCGGAGAATACCACCACGCCATTTTCCGTGCTCGACAATTCGTTAATGAGTCGATTGACATTCGTGCTTCGTGCCCGCACCCCCGGTCCCAGGGCACTCCCTGAGTGGCAGGTGTCGACAAAGAACAACACCTTTCCGGCAATGAACGAGAGGGTTTCTCGAATGTCCGGCATGCGCACACAGGTCGATCGCATCCGCTCCAGGTCGGCATCATGGGGAAGGAAATAGAACACATTGTTGGTGTCGTTTTCCCCGTGGCCTGCCAGGAAGAAAATGGCCACATCGCGCTGGGTGGTTTCCCTCATGAGCCAATCCATGCCATCAAGGATAGCCCCCCTGGTTGCCTCCTCGTCAGTGAGCACCTTGATTTCCACCTCGCGATAGAGACCCCCTTCCTGGGCCTGAAGGACCTCCGCAAAATCCCGGGCGTCCTTTGCGGCAAACGCCAGATTTTGCGTTTCATCCTCATACTCCGAGACACCCACCAGGAGGGCGTAAACCTTGGGACGCATGTCCAGCGTTGATTCGTCCGGCTCCGGTGTGGGGGTTGTGCCGTCCCATTTCACGCGAATGGTGGATTCCACACTGGTGCCGTGGCGGTTCTCCGCCAGCACGCTGACAATGGCGTCGCGCTCGGGAATGGGGACCGTCAGCGTGGGATCGCCGATCTGCTCGGTCTGGGGACGGCCCACCAGCCGTGCCCCTTCCGCGGGGCGGCCATCCACCAGCGCCCACACCCGTGTCACCGGGGCGTCCTCGGCGCTGCGTACCCGATAGGTGACCGTCACCGGGGAGGAGGCCACCGTGTCCCCGTCGCGGGGGCCGGTAATGGTCACCACCGGGGGGAGGGCGTCAGCGACGGAGGTCGCCGGTGCGGCGCGGTTGGCGGATAGATTGGCCGTGCGAATCGCCGCCCCCTCGTCCAGCTCTGTCAATACAATGTCAATAATATCGGGGCGATAAAAGCGATCCCGAAAACGACCAGCAGGGAAAAAGTCGGCCGCCCTGTCGAGGCCATTGTTCACGTGCCATCCAATGAGCTGCTCCCCGCCGGGAGAGGCATCGTAGTACCCCGTGGGCGTCCACAGGATCCATCGTTCCCCATCGGCGTGGGGGAAAAAGGCTAGCAGTTCCTCCCCATCATGAAGGCGGAACCAGCGAATCGTGCCATCAGAAAAAGACGCCACCACCATGCGCTTGTCACCAGTAATGTTGACACCCCAGGCAACCCCCGGCACGGGTTTTTCCCAGCGCTGGGTGCCGTCTCTGGCAAAGAGGCGCAGGCTCCACTCCGCGCCGAGGACAAATTGCGCGCCATTTGGGGAAATGGAGAGAGAGCGGGCCGTCTCATGGGTTCGCAGGGCGATTGGATTGCCATTGAGTTTGGGCTCCCGGGTATGTTGCCAGTCGGTGACATTGATTCCCGGGGCGGTGGTGCGGGGTGCGGCAAGGGAGTCGCTCGTGTCTGCCCCCACGCTGAGAAGTCGGTCCGCAAGGGAGAGTTGGGCGCTCTTTTTTGTTTGGAAGTTCGCAAACTGAACCCGGGTACCATCGTTGGAGACCAGCAGTGTTTCAAATGAGCGCCGCAGGTCGATAGTGGGGGAATCGACCACAAAGGGATCACGGCCATCGAATGTGGCGATTCCCCACATGGGATCGCCCGCTCCAAAGGCGACGGCACCGGAGGCGAGGGGGACGAGGTCCAGGATCGAATTGCGGGCGGCATTCACCCGCCGGGGGGTGCGTGTGGGAAGGCCGTAGGTACCTACTGACCATGCCAGAAGGGGGTGATACCGGGCCCCTCCCGATTGTTCCGAAAATCGTCCCGCCGCTACCAGATAACGGCCATCCCGGGTAAAAGCGACACTACTAAGACAGCCCTGGGTGGCAAAGGTGGTGTCCGCCGCGCCCAGGCGGCGGAGGGATTGGGCGTCATAAATTTCCACGGCGGTGGTGTCGTCAAACCCCACGGCGAGGCGCCTTCCGTCGGGGGAAACGGCCACTTGGAAGGGGCGGTCTCCTCCCGTGGTCGCGGTCCGGGCGGTCCGTTTCCAGGACCGATCATAGCGCCGCAAATGTCCGTCATCAGAGGTGGTGACAAGGCTCCCGTCGGGGAGGAAAACCGCCCCGTAGGACTGATCATCATAATCATCGTCACGCCCCACCTCCTCCCCTGTTGCAGGCTTGAAGATGCGTAGTCCATTGCTGTCGCCTATCAAGGCTGCCAAAACATCACCTTCCGGTGACCAGGCGAGATGCTGAATCCTATGTCGCGATCCTCCCATACGCTGCACCATTTCCCCAGTTGCGGCGTCGAAAAGATAGACATCGAACCCATGGTTGGATACGGTTGTTCGCCCCCCATGTAGTTGCGTCCAGCCCCCCACAGCAACACGGGAGCCATCTGGGTGGATGGCCACGGCAAACAATTGTCCCTCGCGCCCCGGACCAATGGGGGGACGGAGCACAGTGCGCAATTCCCCGGAATGCAGATCCCACACCCGCGCTGTCTTGTCATCGGAGGCGGTGACGAGGAGGCGGTTTGCCGCATCCACGTCGATTGCCCTGATTGGGGCCGTATGTTGGTCCGCCTCAATGCGCAGGATTGGTTCGGTGTGGACGGTCTGACCACGGGCAGCGGGGACGAGGATCAGCCCCAGGAGTGCGAAAATAAGAAGACGTGGGAAGGACATTTATCAGGCATCCCATGAGAAGATGCCCGACAAGACCATGAGTCTTTTTTCCTGTCAACGTGAACGGGGCGCGGGCATCCCTGCCCCCATGAACAGCTCACCGCGGCGGCCTGGAAGGGCGCCCTCCCTTCTTGGCTGCCCTCCCCTGCCCTCCCCAATTCAATCAACGTTCCCAAACTCCCTTGCACCCCCGGGCCGTTGTTCCCACGCTTGTTTACAGCCCTGTCCGGAAGGTGCCCATGCCCCGGTTGATCGTCGCCCTGCCTGCCTACAACGAGGAAGATTGCCTCCCTCCTCTTTTGCGCAGTTTTAACAAGCTTTTCTCCCAACTCCCCCCGGAGGCGGATCCGCTCGTCATTGTTGTTGATGATGGAAGCAAGGACGCCACCGCGGCGGTTTGTCGAAAATATGCCCGCAAAATGCCGGTGAAGCTGGTTCAGCATGAGAAGAACAAGGGCCTCGGCGAGGCCATCAAGACGGGACTCCGGGCGGCGCTGGAGGAGGTCACCGGACCCGATGATGTCATTGTCTGCATGGATGCCGACAACACGCACCCGCCGAGGGCGGTCCATCGGATGCTCAAGCTCATTGCGGAAGAGGGGGCCGATATTGTCATCGCCTCGCGGTATCGGCGGGGATCGCGGCAGGTGGGGGTGCCGCCCCATCGGCAGTTCATGAGCTACGGGGCGCGGCTTCTCTTCTGGATGTTCCTCAATCTGGACGGCGTCCGGGATTATACTTGCGGGTTTCGCGCCTACCGGGCGGATTTGATTCGCAGGGCCTTCGAGAAGTATGGCGACGACATTATCCGGCGGAATGGATTCGCCTGCACCGATGAATTGCTGGTCAATCTGGCCTGCATCGGGGAGGTGGAAATCCGGGAGATCCCCTTCGTGCTGCGCTACGATCTGAAGGTGGGCGAATCGAAGCTCGACCTCGGTTTGACGCTCAAGGAAACCTTCCGCCTTCTCATGGAGGGCCGGAACCAGCTTCGCAGGCATCGGCGGGGTGACGGTTGAGGCGGCCCGGCATTTCGGCGCGAATGTTGTTCATGATGTTTTCAGTGGCCCAATGGACCGGGCCAGGGTGGAGAACTTGAATGGAAGTACGTGAAAAATTTGTCGCCCGGCTGCTGAACAATCCCGAGTCCATTGGGTTCACGGAGGTGAAGTTTGTTCATTCGCCCCAGCTGCAGTTGAGCCATGCGGTGCGGATGCGCTGCCAGTACACCTGTTCGGCGGCGGGCGAGTCCCATCTTTCGCCGCCGGGTTCCCCCGATCCCGAGCGTGTTGAGAAGATGCTGCTGGAATACAAGTTCGGGGTGATGGTGCGCCGGGAAATTCCCCATCCCTTTCCCGATGACGTTGGCGAGGTGTGGCGGGAATTTCAGCAGTCCCTCATTGAGGCGGAAAACGAGTCCTTCATTCGTGGCTACGGAAACGCCTTCGCCATGGCGGCGGGAAATTGTCTATACTGCCATCATGACAATTCGTTGCGGCCCTGCAATTACGCCGGAAAGAGCAGGCCGACTTTCGAAGCGCTGGGGATCAACCTCCAGGAGACGCTTTCCATGATTGCCTGGGAACATCTTCTGGTGCGCGATACAGACGACCCGTTTCAACTTTTCGGCCTCCTCCTTCTTAACTAGCCCCCCTGGAGTAATTTTTTTCGTGGACCCCATCGAGCCCCCCAGTTTGCCCCCCGAACGGACCTGGGAATTGCAACAAGTTCTGGACACCTTTGCCCTGGGCCCCTGTGAGGA
>JAFIGB010000318.1 GCA_020831705.1 Candidatus Sumerlaeia bacterium
CGATTCGTCATGGACGTGGTGCTGGCGCACCCACCGGAGTACAAGCTGATGGAGGACACCATGGAGTCCGCCCGGAAGTTTGCCAAGGAATCGGGAACGAAGTTCGAAGTCACCGACAACATGGACGCCGCCTTCGAGGGCGCCGACATTGTCTATCCAAAGAGCTGGGGTGCCTTCGACCTGATGAGCGAGCGTCTTTCGCTGACCTCACAGCAGCAGATCGCCGCCAACGAGACCGAGTGCCTCAAGCTCAATGCGAAGTACAAGGACTGGATCTGTGATGACCGGCGGATGAAGCTCGCCAACAAGGAGGCCGTGTATATGCACTGCCTTCCCGCCGACCGCGGCAACGAGGTCACCGACTCCGTCATAGACGGCCCCCAGTCGGTGGTCTTCCAGGAAGCGGAAAACCGCCTCCACACGGCCAAGGCAATCATGGCCAGCGTGATGCGGGAGCGTCCCTTCAGCTGATATTTCCCTGTCAGCGGATTGTCCCTGGGTGCGTGCCGTGGTTGATTCCACCGCACGCACCCTTCATTTTACCCGGTGGAAAGGGCGGGATTTCTCAAGGCCCGCTCACTTCAACCTGCAAGCCCTCCAGCCAGACTTCACGGTCGGGGCGGCGTACGACGTCGTCAGGCGTGGCGAGGAGGTCGAAGCTGAGAATCAGGTTCGCACCGTCAAGCGCCGCGGGAACCTCGAACCAGAGGACGTACTCCTCGCTCCGGTCCTGAAGGGGAAGTCGCCCGTCCCGTTGGGAGACGATGGTGAGAACGGGGGACTTGCGGAATTCGGACTCATTGATGCGCAGGCGCATGACGGGGACTTCGACGTCATTCTCGACGGGTGTATTACTTCCAAGGCGCCATGTTGTCTTATAGACGGTACCGCCCTGAAGGGTGATGTCGGTTTCCTTGCCCCACCATCCGAAGATAACGTTGTCAGTGGTGGGTGAGTCCGCCCCGCGAATAACAAGGCCGCGTTCATCCTGATACTGGGCCACGGGGGCGGCGAGAGCATCGGTGTGTCGGGGCGTGAAGCCGCCTGTGTCCTCGGAGAATGTATAGCTGGAAACGGTGCTCAGTGTTTCCGCGGCAGGCGGTGTCCATTCCGTGAACCGAACCCCTTCGAGCCCCAGCGTTCCGGGGTTTTCGTTCCGGGTATTGGTGATGAGGTCGATGCTTGGCGTGAAGTATTGGGCGGTGGTTGGCACATTGATGATGGCACTGAAGGTGTTCGTGGGGAGTCCGGTTCCATGGATGGCTTTCTCGTTGCCCAGGGTGGTGATTGTCACCTCGCTGGCGCGTTCGAAATCCTGTGAATTGGTTCTGATGCGGAACCATGGAGTACCGGCGAGGGCCTGCGCTGCCGCTTCCACACGGAAGTAACGATCCCCGGCGGTCCCATTTTCGTTGGAGACGGGAAGGGGGTACCCGGATGAAGCACCAGCGGAATGTTCGTCGGAGGCCGGTTCATGGCGCGGCCCCTTGAGGGCTGCAAAACCGTGGTCGCTGACACGCGGCGTGTATAGACGTGCTTGACGGTTGACGGAATCGTGCTCGATGGTCGCGGTTACTTCCGCAAAGCGGCTTCTGAAGTTCCACCCGGCGAATCCCTCGCCAAAGTCATGGCTGACGATGGAATCAAGGGGTCCCGATTTCCAAATGACAGGGCCTGAATTGGGTGACGCCCCGTATAGCCAAAGGCGATTGCGGAAGAAGGCGATTTGGTGGAGGCCGATGTCCTCGGGAACGATACTTTCCGCTAGCAGTTCCCAATTCAGCATGTCCTGGCTTCGGTAGAGGTGGTTATTATTGGCAACCATGTAAATGCTGCCGTTGAGGTTGTGTGCAAGTTGGACGGAGGTGATCTCCTCCGGCAGTGTGCCCTCAACGATCCACTCGCCATTTTCATCCATCCATCGGATCTCATTTCGAAATTCCTGGAAGTACGATGATTGGGGAAATCCTCCATGGCAATGTACCTGAACATCTGTGAAGTCAATACCGCCAATTCCCCAGACATGACCGGCAAAGTGAACGTATTGTGCCTCGTAGGACGGGAGGGAATTGTCGCCGAAAGTTTCCCAGCTTTCCCCATCATCAATGGAGCGAAAAACCGTCCCGTCCAGTGTGGTCCTGACTGACGAACCTGGGTATGTATTGAAGGGTGGTTGTGGGCGAAAGCATGATACGGCACGGAGCTCGGTTACCGAATGCCCACTGATCCAAAGATATCCGTTATGCGAGATGAGATTGCTGTTATCCTCGACCCAGTCCAATTCCTCAATGGTCACTTCAAAAGGATCTTCATGGATTATTGCCCGGTAATGGTTACCGGATTGCCGGGTGATGTGTATCGCCCCATTGTGGAAGGTTGCCTGCCCTCCCAGCATGGTGGGGCCTCCATGGGGGCGCCATGTGACTCCGTTGTCGCTGGAATGAAGGCCCCTGTTGTTGAGTTTCCAGAGCCTGTCGCCCCGGGCATAAATTCTGGCGAAATCTGCAGAAATGCCCGTAAAGGTGGGGGAGTTTGCCAGGGTGGTCCAGCCGCCATGAGCGTGCCCCCCCGGAGTGGTCGACCACTGGTGAATTCCAGCGGGTATATTTTGGTGTGTTGATCCGGCAATCAGGGTATCGCCCACTCCGTGGAGGAAGGGTTTCAACTCCGGGTTGGATAGATTGTCAGCCTGGGGTGCGTGACGGGTCCAGATCGACAGGTTGGGTGTTGAGATCAGTTCCAGGTTTATACCGTGGGAATGGTGAAGGTTGGGATTCCCGCGATCGAGGACCCACAACCGGTCGTTCCATACGGTGGTTGAGAGTTCGAGCGAACGGTAGAGAGGCTGATGTTCGCCGTTAATGACTGCGAAATAGGGCAAATGCTCCCGCCGGACCCATCCGATTCCACCCACCGAGATCCAGGTAATGATTCTGTAATCGCCAACGGCATCCTCGCCAACCGATTCGAGGCCAAAGAGTGCCAGTTTCCCGTCGAAGCTTTCGAGGGACATTGGTTTTTCCAGATCCAGGACCATCTCCCAGATGATTTCCCATTCCACACCGTTGCTGGAGCGCTGAACCCGTGCGCGGGAGCCATCCACGTCAGAAACGATGTAGATTTCGCCGTCCTGGACGGTGGCAAATCGCCAGTCGGCATCTGCGAGTGTCCCCGGCGGTGCAATTTCCTCCCAATCCAGACCGGTGTTGGAGGCCCAGATTGCCCCTTCACTGCCGGAGGATGGAATCAGCAGAAGGCGCCCCTCATGCTCCACGACCTGCGGGTTGGTCAGGGGTGTGGGGAGGCTCTTTGTGGTGTGATATGTCCAATCACTGTCACCAGGAGAGCTCCAAATCTGGTCGGTGACTTCTCCCTGTCTGGTTCCTCCGAAAATCCAGAGTTGGTCGTCGAAATAAATGGTTGCGGGATCCTCGACCAGGAGGGGGCCGGGAGCCGGGAATAATTGAATTTCCGCCCCTGCTGGAGCGGGTTTTGGGGCAAGGGAGAGTGCCAGGCCGCTGGCGATCAAGCCTGTCCATACTGCAATTTGATTTCTCATTCTTTTCACATTCATTGGCGGAATCCTCCAATCCCTTTTTCAACTTTTTTTAGTGAGTGTTCGCTCCTGATGAATTGTCAACAACAACAATAATAAAGCGTTGTTTTATTTCCGGAAACGCTCCATCGGGGTCCTCGCCATCGTGCCCCTGTCCAAGGTGATTATGTCGCTCCCTCAGGGCACCTGCGATTCCCTTTGCCCTCCTGAAATCCCTTATGCCCATTGACCACGGTAATGGGTGCTGGATAAAACCTTTGGGATTGAGGCTCGTGGTTTGCCATGAGGCCAATCCCCTGAAGTTGAAAGTCTCAAGGATTAACCCAAGCGATTTGAAAAACGACCATGAGTGATCCCGGCGTAGGCGACGTCCTTGCCTCCAAATATGAAATCAAGGCCGTGCTTGGTACCGGTGGGATGGGAACGGTATATCGTGCCCGTCAGATGGACCTGGGCCGGGACGTGGCCATTAAGGTACCCAAGCCAGAAGCACTGGAAATCCCCGGCTTTCTTGCCCGTTTCACACGGGAGGCGCGAACTGTTGCCCGTCTGATGCACGACAATATCGTGCAGGTCTACGAATATTCGGAGTCTGAAGACCTCGTCTATATTGCCATGGAGTTCGTCGAGGGGCAGGATCTCAAGTCCCTCGTTGGGAAACCTCCCGATGATCTGACGGTACGCGACATTGCCCACATCCTGCGCGGGTCCTGCGAGGGCCTTTCCCACGCTCATGAATCCGGCATCGTTCACCGTGACATCAAGCCCCATAACATTATGGTCCAGCGGGGCTCGCGGAATAAATGGCGGGTGAAGATCATGGACTTCGGCATCGCCCATCTGGAGGCGAATGCCAACTTCACCGTCCAGCAGGAACAATTGACGATGACCGGCCAGGCCATCGGCACGCCGTCCTACATGTCGCCCGAGCAGATTCGTGGCTCCGGCGTCAGCGGCAAGAGCGACATTTACTCCATGGGGTGTGTGATTTTCTTCTGCTTCACACGCTCCACCCCGTTTCAGGGTTCCGGTTTTACCGTCGCGGCAGCCCATTTGAGTGAACCACCTCCCTCCATTCGCGCCCGACTTCCCGTCCTGCCCCCCGAAGTGGACCGCATCCTCGCCCAGTGCCTGGAAAAGGATCCCGACAAACGGCCGAGGGATGCTTCCGATCTGGGGCAGGAACTTTTCGATGCCCTCAAGCCACTTTTCGACAAGCCCATGGCCGAACTTTGGAACACCGCCGTGGAAGGTCTGGCAGATACCGACCTGATTCCCCCCACTGTTGGTGTGGATGATGACGGGCAACCCGGCGGGGCCACGGTGACGAAAACCGTCGATTCCGGCGGGCAGGAAACCGTGATCGAAGGACAGGACGGCACCATGACCGAGCCTGTTCCATCGGGGAGTCAGACTCCCACTCCTGGTTCTCAGCCGACCGCCACCCAGGGCACCTCAAATCAAACCCAGGCGGTAACCGGGTCCACCCATGCCTACGAAGGTCAGGCTGCCTCTGCGTCGGTGGTACCGACGGCTCCCGCAACCAACAACCAGAAGACGCTGTTGATCATATTCGCGGCGTCGCTTGTCTCCATTCTCCTGCTTGGCGCCGTTATTGGGCTTCTTATGTCCGGGGGCGACAATGGCGGGGATGACACCACGGTGATTGCCACCGGACCGGAGTTTGGTGGGGATGCTCCACCGCCGGAAAACGGTGGGGGAACGCTGTCCGTCATTGAGCCGGGTTCGGAAATTCCCGCGCCAACTCCCGAGGCCAATGAGACGGAGGAACCGGTTCGGACTCCGGAACCGGCCATCTCGACACCAACCCCCACGCAAGTTCCCGCCACGGCCACTCCCGAGCCGACTCCGACGTCCGATCCCTTTGATACCCAGTTGACCCTTGCCGAGGGGCGGTTCGGCCGTTTGGAGACCCTTTCCAGCCGTGTTTCCTTCTGGCAGGATTACAGCCGCGAGGAGGATCCCCGCTGGCGCGAGGTCACCGATGAATGGGCACGCTCCATCGCCCTGAATCCGGAAATGCGTGTTGTGACATCCGGGAACTACAGCATGGGGGATGAAAACGCAGGGCCAGATGCGCCCCGTCACAATGTCTCGCTTGGAAGCTATCACATTGGGCGCTACGAGGTCACTGCCCTGGAGTTGATGGTCTATCTGAATGAGTTGCCCGTGGAGGAAGCGCGGGCGAAATATCCCGGTGGGACCAACTTGAATATTGTTTTCAACGAGGATCAGGAACGGTTCCTTCCCCGTAATGGAAGGGCACTGCACCCGGCAAACGGGGTGTCCTGGGAACTAGCCAATGACTATACATCCTGGCTATCCCTGCAGACCGGGAAGCCCTTTCGTCTGCCAACGGAAGCCGAGTGGGAAATTGCCGCCCGCAGCAACCTGGCCTATACCTTTCCCTGGGGGAATTCGGTACCCACAACGGGGCAGGCAAATTACGCCGCCTCCGGTACCGTCCCCGTTGATCACATGACCCAGGGGACCACAAACCTTGGTCTTCACCACATGGCAGGCAATGTGGCGGAATGGTGCTTGGACTACTACGATTCCCAGGCGTACACACGGGGTGATCGTCGTAATCCAGTGGTCAGGACGCCTCCTGAGGGCACCTCTGTACCCCGGCGGGTGGTCCGTGGCGGCAGTTTCCTTTCCCGTAACCCGGATGGAATTACCAGCACGGCCAGATTCCGCCATGAACCGACAAGAAACGATGCAGACCTTGGCTTCCGACTCGTCATGGAAGTGGACTAGCTTATCGACATTCCAAGGACCCCACGTCAGCATGCGAAATTTTCCCTCCAGCATTCTCCTCTTTTTCCTCATGGCCATTGCACTGATTGGTTGTGGCCGAAGTGACCGCTTCCGTGTCATGGATCAAAGTCCCGGGCGTGGATCGATTCCCCTCCATGCAGTGGTCACCGATCTGGATGACCAGCGCGAGCGAACCGTGCGTGATGATACCGGACTGCTCCGCATTCCCATCATCTATCTTTGGATTACCTATCATTACGATCGCCATGATGATGTCTATTCAAACAGCACCGATCCCTTCAATGAACTTGTGGCGAAGGAACTGGCCGCCCGCTTGAGGGATGCCAAGGTTTTCGAGAAGGTCACCTACGTCCCTTCGGATCGCCTCCCCGAGCGGGGCGAGTATGACGTGCTTGTCACCGGCGAGTTGAACAGGCTGACACGTCGCGGCTGGAAATCGTATTACGGCCTCTCCATCGCCGGGCAGCTTATCCAGCGATATATTCCCTTCCCCCATCTGTCGCGGTGGTGGGATATCGAGGCAAACTTCGAGCTCCGCAATGCCTATGATGGTGTGCGCCTTGGAGAACCCACCAAGGTGGAGTACCAGACCAGCAGCCAGCTGCAATCAACCTTCGCCAATTTTGGCCCGGTGGATGATCTCAAGACGAAGCTGACACCTGTTCTGGATGAACTCGTTAATGCTATTTGGGAGGACCATCCTTCCGCCGATGACCCGTCATGGGCGTCGTTGCGCACGGAGGGCGTTGCGCTTCTCGAACGGGAGCGCCTCGAGGCCGAGCGCATGCGCCGTGGCACACCGCCGACGATGAACTTCATTTCTCCTTCCGATGGGGAGATTATTCGCTCCGGATCGGTTCCCCTTAATTGGGCGATCACTGCTCCGGGTGGGTTGAAGCAGATCACCCTCGTCGTCAACAATCAGGCCATTGATGCAGGCGTCAGCCCGATCTCCCTCGCTGTGGAGGAGACAGCGCCCCGTTCCCTGCCGGCGCGAAACACCGATATTCCCCTTCAAATGGGGGAAAACAAAATCGAGGTTCTTCTTCTCGATCATCGGGGCAATCAGACCACGGCGGAGATGAAACTGGTCCGCCATCCCCGGAGCCTTCATCCGCCAAACCGCCACGCACTTCTGGTGGGAACTGACAGCAGTGAGGCGATTGCCTCCGTTTCCCGGCTTCGGGAAGTCCTCACGGATCCACTCCTGGGGCAGTTCGATGATGCCAACATCACCACACTTTCCGACGAGCGGCTGAACCGGGGAGTTTTCGAGGGCGTGATCGGGAACTTCGGTCCCCGGCCCCTTCGCGGTGACCTGGCCTTTATTCATCTCGCAGCAGCCGGGAATTGGGAAAACCTGACCATTGCCGGTGGCAACATGCCCCTTGGTGATCTGGTTGACGTGCTGAATCGCTCCCTTGCCACCGACGATGTGGTTCTACTCCTCGATATTGACTGGGAGGGCGACCAGCCAGACACCCGCCTGGAGCAGCGCCTTGAGAGCCTCCCCATTGGCTGGGTGATTCTCTCTGCGAATGGTGCAGGAGAACGCCAGCGCCATCAGGACGGCGTCACCCTGCTGGCTCACGAACTGGACAGCCTGTTCACCCGCCGCGATGGCCCGGCCACCGTCACCCTTGAGGCAATGTTGGATTCCCTGATGGGAGAAATCGGGGGGGGCGTCACGGTTTTTGGGCGCTATAACCCCAATCTCGTCATGCTGGAGCGGGAATAACTTTGTCAGAGAATGGCAGCCGGGTGTGAATGCCCCTTGACGAAATTGGCTCATGGATTGAAATTGATGGGGAAGCACGAAACTGGGTTGAGTCCAAGCTGCATGTTAAGAACCTTTACAACCGGGCTGTTTCTTTGGGCATCCGTGATTGCCCATGGAGAGGTTTCTGTCGGCCTCGCAACCTCCGGTGAGCCTTTCGTTATTCAACGTGGCGAGCGGGTTCTTGAAGGGGCTGCGGTATCCCCGTTCCTTGTCAACGAAGGAGATGTGATCCGTCCCGGTTCCGGCAGCCTGCGGGTGGATACGGTGTCGGGGGAAAGTATCCTCGTCGGCGGTGACTCCACATTCGAGGTCACCCGCCCCCTCCACTACAAGCTTCAGGACGGTCGGGCTGCGATTTCCCTGGCAGGGGAGTCCTCAGACAGCCGGGTCGTGGTTTCGGATTTGGAATTCCGCCGCATTGGCCCCCACGATTCCAGCGAGGCAACCCCGGTCCATCAGATTGCCCTTGGAACGAATCCGGATGGCTCCGAAGTCGCCATCATCTCCAATGGGGGGATGGTCGCCGTGACCTCGATCCTCAGCGGGGAGCAAATTGCCATCGTGGGATTCGATGAAATGATGGGCTTCATCAAGGACCATCTGGGAAACTGGACCACTGTCATGCCAACGGCGCAGGAAACCCAGCGTGAATTGGAAGGCGTGGGCGAATCGGCAGGGGAGGAGGGTGTGTTTGGTGTCATTCCCGCCTTCTTCGGTGCTGGTTCCGCCGGTGCTGCAGGGGCCGCAGCCGTTGTTGCCGGTGGTGCCGTGGGTGCCACGGTGGGCGTCCAGCAACTTGCCGGGGCCACGGAATCCCGTTCCACAACAACCAGCTCCCAGGAGCCGGCAACCGGTATTGTCCCGCCGCCGCCCGGTCAGGAACCCGGTGATGACCGGGATCCCAATACATTGATTCCCATACCCGAACTTGATTAAGTCGGTTAGCGCCAAAGATATTCAGTAGGCCCCACCCGGGCCTCGCAGACTTTGAAATCAGTCCCTCCCTGAAAGGACCATCACCGTCATGGGTCACGGGTTATTCCATATCCTTGGGCGATCGTTCCCTTCCTCTGCAGCAGTCGTTGTGGCAGGGCTGATCACGATTCCCGCATTTCTCGGGGCGAACACGCCCACGCCAACTCCCGAACCTCCGAGTTGGTCCCCAACACCGACTCCCACCCTGACCCCGACCCCCGATGGCGCCCTCAAGATTCTTGAGGT
>JAFIGB010000331.1 GCA_020831705.1 Candidatus Sumerlaeia bacterium
AACGGGAAGCATTCAATTCGTACCCGGCGATGTTGTCGAGGACTGCTATGTCCTGCGGCCACCGGCGGGAATTGAAATACGCCGGGTGACCCTCCGCCCCGCCGGAAATGATGATGCCGACCTGTTTCTCGCCTCGGTGGAGCGTGCCGAGAACGGGCAGCTTTTTGCCAACCTTATTGACTTCTCCGTCAACGTCGGCGCCGGTGTCGTCGAGCGCATTGAACCCCATATTGATTCTTCCCACCTGGGCACCAACACACCCCAGCGCGGCCATGTCTATATCGGTGTCAGCACCGTTCCCGGATTCCCGGGCGGAAACTATACACTGGAAATCGAAACGAGTTTCTCCCGCGAGGATTCCTCGGTGATCAGCAGCATCGAGCAATCCGGCCCGACCCAATTGACCGTCAGGGGGCGTGGATTTGGATATCTCGGGGGGTTGCCCTCCGTGGGAATTTCCGAACCCAGCGTCGAGGTCCTCAACATTGAGGTCCTCTCCCCCGCCGAATTGCGGGTCAACCTGCGGACATCCCAGGTCGTGAACGGGCCTGTCACCGTCAGCGTGATCAACCATCCCAATTCCGGGGGGTATGGAGGCAGCATGACAACGCCCCTCTTCCTGGAACCACCGCTCAACGACCCCGCCAGACAGATGATCCTTGATTTGATTCCGTCCTCCCTGGATGGGGACTTCAACTTTGATGGCATCATTGATGCCGCCGACCTTGTTGGCCGGGAGGAGTACGCCGAATGAAACGCCCCACCAAACTTCGCACCCTTCTTACCTTGTTGACGCCGGGGCTTTTCCTGCTTCCCGCCATGAGTGCCCATGCCACGGTGGTCAGCCCGATCAACCTCGCGGAAAGCGTGGCCCGCTCGTCCACCATTGCCGAGGTGAAAATTGAAAGCACCGAGCGACTTCCCTTCGAAACGGGCTGGGGCGACCGCTATACAGCCACCACCATCGACCTCCTTTCCGGTGATGGGGAAAAGCAGGCCGACACCATTACATGGACGCAGTACCGTTTCACGGAACACTCCCCGGTGGCGGCCATGCCGACCTTCAAACCGGGTGAACGTGTCCTGATTTTCCTCCCCCCGAAGGCGGAGGATTCACCGTTCCAGGCACCACTCGGACTCGGTCAGGGAACCTACCGCATTGAACAGAACCCGGAAACGAAAAGCGATGTGGCCACAAATGGCTTCGCAAACATGACACTTTTTCAACGGATGGATGTCCCCAGCCTGGCCGTTGCCATTCATGAGAAGATGACCAAACGGGAAGCCGCCAAGGCCGAGGAAGGCGAGGCCACGCCGGTCCCCGTTCCCGAGCGCCTCCACCTGAACCTCCTTCAGGGAGAACGGGGAGGCATCCCCCTGGATCTCCTCAAGGACGCCATTCGCGCCATCAAGTCCCACAAGGGCGATGACACGGAGAAGGCCTTCACCAACGACAAAGCCGAGCGCGAACCCCTCCGCGTGCCCATTCCGGTCAATCCGGACGAAGCCACCGGGAACTGACGCTCAGGCAGCCGCCTGCATCATTCCACTCCATCCAGCCTGTCACCCGGTTTGTATATCATGCCCGGGTCGGGGTGGATCCATTCCATTCCAAGGCGCCGCTTGATTTTCTCCGCCAGGACAATCTTCGCATCACCGCTGATCCCCGGAAGGAAGGTCGGCTTGGGGAGCCCGAACTTTTCCGCCTCGGATGTATAGAAGTCCCGCCGCGTGGGATGTTCATCGCTGCAGATATTGAATGTCTCCCCAATGATCCCCTGATTGATCAGCCGGGCCATCGCCTCCACGACATCCTCACCCGAAACGAGGTTGACCGGGTTGTCTCCACCGGGAATGTCATGGCGACCCGTCATCATCTTCACGCCATGGCGCCCCCAACCCAGCAGGCCCGCGGGTCGGACGATCGTCAGGCGCTCCTTATAGACATCACGAAAGATCTCCTCGACCCGGGCAACAGCAATGGCGCTGGGGCGGACTGGTTGGAGCGGGCTTGACTCGTCCACCTCCTCATCACCGGACCCATAAACCCCCGTCGTGCTGACATGATAGACAGCATGGGCGCGGGTATTCCGTGCGGCGATTGCAGCGGCCTGGGCGGGATGGAAGGAAACGACGTCCTCGCGGGAGCGGCCGGGAGGGAAGGAAACCACCAGAATATCCGTGTCAAGGAGCTGCTCCAGGAGACGGCCGTCGCCGGGCTCCGGATCGAGGGAGAACACATGGGGTTCAAGCCCCGACTCCCTGAGGATGTCCACCCTGTCACTTCGCGTTGTTGTGCCGGCGACACGATGGCCGTCCCCGACAAGACGGGCACCAAGACGATGCCCCAGCCAGCCCGCGCCGAGGATGGTAATGTTCATGGGAAACCTGCCTTCATGGATATACGTTTATTTTCCCGGGAGGGGAACGTCTATACCGCGTTCGAGGAATTCGCGGGTGACTTCATTTTCCGAATGAAGGATTTCGCCGGGCGTCCCCGAGTCAACAATGCGCCCGTCGTGGAGGAGGTGTACCCGGTCGGCGATGGTGAAGGCACTGACGAGGTCGTGGGTGACGACAATCATGGTGCTGCCGGTGTCCTTGTTGACCTGCATGATCACCTCATCAACGGTCTTGCTGATCGGTGGATCAAGGCCGGCGGTCGGCTCGTCGAAGAGAAAGCAGTCCGCCCCCTGAACGAGTGCCCGTGCGATGGCGATGCGTTTTTTCTGGCCTCCGGAAAGAGTGGCGACGGCCTGATGTTCACGCCCCTTCATATCCACCATGGCCAATTTCTCCGCCACCACGCCCGCCACCTTGTTCATGCTTTCCCCATTTACCTCCACCAGGGGGAGGGCGACGTTTTGCGCCACGTTGAGGGACTGAAGCATGCCGCCGTTTTGGAAGATCATCCCGAAGCGCCGCCGCGTCTCGTATAGATCGCGCTCCCGCCGCCCGACGATGTTTTCCCCATCAATGAGAATTTCACCGGAATCGGGCTGGATAAGTCCGGTCAGGTGCTTGAGCAGGACGCTCTTGCCCTGGCCGGAGCGACCCATGATCACACAGATCTCCCCCTCGTTGATGGAAAGATCGAGCCCCTGATAAATCTTCAGGTCCCCGAAGCTTTTGTATAGGTTCTTGATTTCTATCTGCATGGAATGACCCTGTTTGGGATGATCAGGTAACGTCGCTCACGGTCGGCTGGATGATTCCATCGTCGTCAACCAGGCGGATGGGGTTCGACAAAATCCATAACCGTCGATCCTGACGAACTTCAACCCGATACACCCCGGGACCGGTTGCTGGAAAGTGGATTTCCTTCCCCGTGCCCCAGAAAAGTGGAAGCCCGTTGTGACGCAGGACGATTTCACCCTCCCGGGCCAGGGAAATCCATAACCGCCCGCCGGGGATGTACGTCACGCTTTCGCCCATTTGTCGGTCCCTTCCATCAGGGCTTTCGTAGTGAAAGGAGAATCCCGAGGCAGGCCCCACCGAGCGATTCACCACGTAGGAGTGCCCTTCGCGGAGGGCGTTCCAGACAAGATCCCGCGCCCGGATGGCTACCGTTGGCAGCTCGCCGGTCTGGACGCAGGTGCAAAGGGTATCGAGCGCCAGCTTGGGGGGAATAATTTCCTTCCACTCAAGGAGGGGGTACTTCCTGTGGTGAAGGTTCAACCCCGACACGATGGGCAACATGCGTTCCTGAAGAACCTTGTCCCATGCGGTAAGTTGTTCCCGACTGGGGCCATGGAGCAGGCGATCGGGCTTCTTGAGACTGGAAAAGAATCCCTTGGGGGAAACATTGGTCAGGAACTCATCCATGAAGGACCATATTTCAAGGAGTCCCGCCTGGGAAAGAGGTACGGTGGTGAGGCTTTTTCCCTTCTCCGAAAGGGGGAGGCCCTGAAGGCGATGGTGGATGGAAACAACGGTCCCCGATTGATCCTTCACGGCCCGGACTGCTTCCTCCAGGGAATCGCGAGGGCCGACGGGATCACGGGTTTCAAAGGCCAGGAGGTGACCTTCGGGGGTTTCGATTTCCTCCCCCGAGATGACAAGAATCCCCTGGCGCCACCCCGTGATGAGCTCAAGGGGTGAATCCGTGGTGGAACGGTCGGTGAGAACAATAAAATCCAGCCCACTGTCCCGCGCCTTCAGGACAATGTCATCGAGGGTGGATTCTCCTGCCTCGCCATCAACATGAATATGGAGAGCTCCCAGATATGTCCGTGGCTTTCCAGCTTTCAATCGGTAGATAACTTTCCAGTTGTTTCGTGACTGCCATTCTTTTTCCCACCTTTGGGGAGGGGGGTGTCAATCATCCCGGTGGATCCCCTTCAGGAATCATGGTCCCTGAAGATCAGTGCCACGGCAAGGGCGGCAATTCCTTCACCCCTTCCCACAAATCCCATTTTCTCATTCGTAGTGGCCTTGAGACCGACCCGGGCGACTTCACAACCCAGAACCGGGGCGATGCGCTCCTTCATGGCGGGGAGGTGGGGCGCCACCTTCGGTTCCTCGGCAATGAGCATGCAGTCCACGTTTCCCACCTTCCACCCCATCTCCCGCAGCTTCTCCATCACGAGGCGGAGAAGCTCCATGGAATCCGCGCCCTCCCACTTTTTCTCCGTGTTGGGGAAGAAGTGGCCAATGTCACCCAAGCCCGCAGCACCGAGTAGGGCATCGCAAAGGGCATGGAGCAACACATCGGCGTCGCTGTGACCAATAAGACCCCGGTCGTGGGGAATCTCCACCCCACCAAGGACAAGGCGGCGGTTCGGGGCGAACTGATGGACATCGTACCCCTGGCCAATGGCAAAGGGGGGAGGGGACTGGTTCACGGATTTTTTCCTTCCAGAATGCGGGCGGCCAGGATGGCTTCCGCAATGATGAGGTCATGGGGACGGGTTACCTTCAGGTTCACACCGTGATGGACCTCCACGGTCGTGGCATGGCCATGATGTTCCAGCGCCTCCATGTCGTCGGTAAACCCATCGGCCAGGTCACCGAAAAGCGCCTGAAGGAGAAGATCACGGCGGGCAACCTGAGGGGTTTCCACGGCGCGTAATTCCCGGCGGGGAACTGTTTCGAGGATCATCCCGTCACCATCCACCAGCTTGATGGTATCGGTGACCTCCCTGCCGACAACCGCCCCCCCCAAATCCGGGTTGGACTGAAGGGCCGCTATACATCGAGACATCGCGTCGAGGGGAGGAAAGGGACGGGCGCCGTCGTGTACAACCACGAGATCACACGCCTCTGAAATCTTAACGACACCGTTGAAAACGGAGCGCGCCCGGGTGCTTCCGCCGGCTACGAGATGGAACCGCTCTGCTTCGGGAATTCTGGCGAGGACCGCACCGCGTCCCTCGTCCAGCCATGCTTGGGGGACGACGAGCACCCGCTCGCTGAAAGGGACCGGGGTGAAGGCGGCAAGGGTGCGTTCAAGGAGGGGCTGACCATCAACGAGGGCGAGTTGCTTCGAGGCGCCGAAACGTGATGACTCCCCTGCAGCAACCACGACCAATCCGCATTTTCCCCATGGGAGTTCCCGGTTGAAATCGGATGGAGCGGGGTGGGACACGTTCAAGAATCCGGGATTGGAGGAAGTTTACTGGGAACCGAAGGTGATGGAGATCGTTCCATCAAGACGGGGAAGGACCTCGAAGGAGCGGCTTTCCATGGTCGAGGTACGTGTAATGACATATCTGCCCGGCTCCAGCCTGGAGCGGAGGTCATTCCCGTGGAGTTCCCGAATGGGATCCTTCACGACGGTCCCAGGCTGGGCAATGACCAGAAAATGCTCCCGCTCGGTAATGGGGTTGGAGGGATCCTTGAGGGCGAAATCAACATCAACCCAGGTTCTGCATTCCAGCTCCAGTTCCACTTCCTGATTGAAGGGAACGTAGAAAAGCCGGCCGGTGATATCGTCACCTTCGATGGAGATGCGTGCGTTTCCAACCGGGACGGCATCGAAGGAGAATTTCCCATCGTAGCCGACCGTTGCGGTCCTGCGCTGGATCGATCCAGCCATGCCCTCCATCGTTCCAAGCCCGGCAGTCAGCGTTATTGTGACCCCCGAACAGGACTCGTTGCGATCATTGAACACGCGGCCGCTGACGCTCCCGGTTCCTTCGAGGGAGACCTCCAGTGGCTTTGATACCTTGTCGGCACCGGCCACAAGAATGGCCCCTCCAAGACGGGAATCCGAATCAGGGCGGACGACCTGAATGCGGTATTCCATCCCTTCCTTCAGATCCTTCAGAAGGAAGGAACCGTCAGGTGCCACTTCCGCCTTGGGAAGCCTGCGGAATTCCGGCTGGAATCGGGGGGGGAAGAGGGAATCGCTGTCGCGCTCACGAAGCCGTGCGATGACCTCCAGATCCTCGTAATTTCCACCACCGGGGATGGCGGTCGTGAACCGGCCCGGTATTTCCCAAAGCTGGTTCAGGACAACATTGGAGGGCTCCTCAAGGGCACCATCCATGACGACGACACGATCCTCATGGTACCAGTTCCGACCAGCAGCGTCCTCGGCCTGAATGGCGAGGAGGTAGGAACCGGAGCTGATCTCGTCAAAGGACCATTCGCCGCGGCGGGTTTCGGGATCAATTTCGATGGTCTGGCGATGGGAACCGCCACGACGCCCCAGCAGATTCACCTGAGCCGAGACCATTTCATCCATTTCCCTGGGAAGGGAGACGGTACCGGCAACCATGGTCAGGGGTCGGAGGACGATCTCCACCGCCTGGTCCGATTCCGGAAGGAAATCCCTCAGCACCCCCTGATTGAACCCGTCCATGGAGGCTGTCAGCAAATACCGGCGGGGGTAAAGGGTCTCGAAGTGGAAGACCCCATCCCGATCTGTGTAGATGGTCTTTGCCTTGTCACGTTGGAGGCCGCCATCGCCCACCGGGGTCAATTCCACCAGCGCCCCAAAGAGGGGAACATCGGTGTCTCCATCCTCCTCAATGACCCGCCCCTGCAGGTTCACGCCGGTGATGACCTCCAGCGTGACACGGTAATATCTGTTGGATTGAAAGTCGGAACGCTGCACCTGACGGGGCGGAGCATCGAAAAGGTAGGGGCGCGGGAGCTGGTCGGCATCCACGACGACGGTCGCCTTGGAGACCTCCGGCAGGATGACATCGAAGTACCCTTCCTCATCGGAACTGATGTTGATCGTTCGTGGCTCGGGCGCCCGCCCCCGGAGGGAAGTCGGCTCCCAGGTGACCTTGACCGGGATTCCCTCAAGACGAAGGCCCGCCCGGTTGGTGACGGCACCACGGAGGGTGAAGGGCCTGGGCATCTCAATGTCAGACTCGACGACGGCCCCGGGAAGTTCCGGCCCAATTTCCGTCACAATGGACTGGGGTTCTCCGGAGACCATTGGCCCAATGAGGAACACCTTCCCCGCGGGAATCTTAAACTGGAAGCGCCCCTGGGAATTCGACCTCACGATGGTGTGGGTGTGGCTGCTGGCAAATGCCCGGCGTACTTTCTCGGAAAGGGAACCATCACTTTGGGCAATGACGAAGAGGGAACCGTTGGGGACAATTTCCCCCAGATGGTTCCGCACGGTCCCGGAAAACCGGACCGGATCGTCGGAATCGACCTCGCCGGAAATCATGGCGGGTTCGGGTGATTCAATGATTTCACTTAACTCTTCGAGGATTTCCACGGCTTCTTCCACCGCAGGTTCATCCGCGACTTCGACCGGTTCATCCGGTTCGGGAGCTTCCTCTTCGTCGGCAACATCGCCAAGAAGCCAGTCGGGGTAAACATCGTCGGCGGGATCCTCCTCGGGCTGCGGGGCCGTGGGGGCATCGTCTACGGGCTCCACGACTTCCACGGGGAGGGGTGTCGGCTCAACGGGGGGGGCGGGTGTTTCGGCAGCGACCTCGGGGAGGGCAGGAGTCGTCGGTTCCGCATCCGTGACCGTGGTGGGTTCGGGATCCTCGGTAACGGTGGGTTCCTCGACGACCTCGGCGATCGGTTCGACAGGTGCCGGCGCTTCGGAATCCGGAAGGAACATGTAGACCCCGACAACGATGCCGAGGGTGATCGCGATAATTACCAACACGAGGTTGATGGGTGATGCGTTTCTGTTACGAGGCAAGGGACCGACCTCCCGGGCGGCTACTAGGTTGAAGGATGATGCAGGCTTCGCTGCAAGCGCAATCCTCATTGCATCGCCCCATTGCGCGGTGGCAAATCCCGCACCAGTTCCCCGCAACGGGACCCTATCGATCCGGAATCAACCCGGTTGGGAATCCAGTCACCACTTGACCCTTGGCAAGGGTTTGGAGACCTATTCATGAGGGTAGTTTAGTAACACCCGCGGTGAATTTATTTGGACATTCAAAGTCCGAATTAAGAACAATCGAGTTTGAGAACCCTGCGAGCCAATCCATGACAGACAGCGCCTATCTGGCCCTTGTTCATAATGCGGCCCTGTTGATTGCCCTCGCCTATGTCCACGAACTTTTTGTCACACGTCACAGCCGATTACTCGAAGATATCCCACGGAAAATCCTGACCGGCCTGATTCTCGGCACAATCGGCCTTTCGATCATGATGACCCCCTGGGTGCTCACGGAAGGGATCGTTTTTGACACGCGGTCTGTCCTGCTTGGGGTTTCGGGGCTCTTCTTCGGGGCGATCCCGACGGGAATCGCCATGTTCATGCTTTCCGCCTTCCGCATTTATCAGGGGGGCGACGGGGCACTTCCGGGGGTTTGTGTGATTCTGGCATCCGGTCTGGTCGGATTCGTCTGGCGCCTCAAGCGGCGTGACGTCCTCCCGACGATGTCATGGTGGGAACTTTACCTCGTTGGGTTGGCCGTCCACATCGCCATGGTGACCATTCTTTGGCTGACTGTTCCCTGGCCCGATACAATCAATGTCGCCACCGTGATTGTACTGCCTGTCATGTTGATTTACCCCGTCGCAACGATGGTTCTGGGAAAGGTCATGGCCACCGGGCTGCAACGGCAAAATCAGGGGAGCCTGCTGATCGAGAGTGAAGAACGATATCGCACGCTTTTCGAGAACAATCACACCATCATGTTATTGGTGGAACCGGATTCCGCCAACATCTTCGACGCCAACCCCTGCGCCGCGGCGTACTACGGATGGAGCCGCGATCAAATGCGCTCCATGACGATGCATGACATTTCAACACTGGATAATGACCTGGTAAAGGAGCGGCTCAAGGATGCCAAAACCACCGGGACCCATCGTTACCATTCGAAGCACAGGCTGGCCGACGGGATTATCCGCGAGGTGGAAGTCTTCACCGGCCCCATCCAACTCGACGGAAAAAAGTATCTTTACTCGATCATTCATGATATCACCGAACGCCTTGCCTCCGAAGCGGAACTGGTCGCCAACCGTGACCGCATGGAGGAACTTCTGGTGGAAACGGAAAGCGCACGGGCTGCCCTGGCAAGGGCCCTTGAGGAGGAAAAACGTACGCTTGAAGCCCTCCGAAACAGTGAATTGCGGTTCTCCATCCTTATCGGCCACATTGAGAGCGTCGCCGTCCAGGGATATGCTCCAGATGGCAAGATCCGATATTGGAACAATGCGTCTGAAAAACTATATGGCTATACACGGGAGGAAGCTATCGGACGCGACATCGTCGAGCTGATCTGCCGGGATGATTACAAGGCGCATGCCCGCAAAGCCATCACCAAAATGGTGCAGACGAACAAGCCCATGAAGTCGGAGGAGCTTGTCCTCAAGCACAAGGACGGCTCGGACGTCCATGTATTTACAAGCCACACAATCGTTCCCGTCACCGGAAGCGAGCCCGAACTTTTTGCCATGGACGTGGACCTCAGCGAGCTGAAGCTGGCAACACGGGAGATCAACAAGCTCACCCAGGCCATCGAACAAAGCCCCATTTCCATCGTCATCACCAATACCGCCGGGGAAATTCAATACGTCAACAACCAGTTCACGGAAACCACCGGCTATACACTGGAGGAGGCCCGGGGAAAATCACAGCGGATCCTGGACTCGGGCAGTCTGAGCGATCGGGATCACGAGAAAATCTGGGAAGCCCACAAGGATGGCAAGGTCTGGCGCGGGGAATTCGAAAACAGAAGGAAGGATGGCACCCTGTTCTGGGAGCGGGTCACCATCTCCCCAATGAGGGATGAGGGGGGGACAATCACCGGCTTCCTGTCAGTGAAGGAAAATATCACCGAGCAAAAGACCATGGAGGACGCCCTTCGCCAGTCCCAAAAAATGCAGGCTGTCGGCCGGCTCGCCGGTGGTGTCGCCCATGACTTCAACAACATGCTTGGCGTCATCCTTGGCTATACGGAACTGGCACGGGAGCAAATCGACCCGTCCACCCCGCTCCACAAACAGCTCCTTGAAATTCAAAGGGCCGCGCTCCGGTCCGCCGATCTGACGCGGCAACTCCTGGCCTTCGCGCGCAAGCAAACGATCCAGCCAAGGACCGTCGACATCAATGAATGTGTCACCAATACCCTCAAGATGATTGGGCGCCTGATCGGCGAGCACATTGAGCTGAAATGGATTCCGTGCAATGATGCCTGGTACATACGCATCGACCCCACCCAGCTGGACCAGGTTCTCGCCAATCTTTCCGTCAATGCACGCGACGCCATTGAGGGGAGCGGCACCGTCACGATCAAGACATGGAACCACAGGATCGAACCGGAAGAGGAAACGGAGGAGCGCCCCGCGGGTGATTACGTCGCGCTTTCCGTAATAGACACCGGATCGGGGATCACCCCCGACGCCATGGAGCACCTCTTCGAGCCCTTCTATACAACGAAGGATATCGGCAAGGGTACGGGCCTTGGCCTTCCGACCGTTTACGGCATCATCAAGCAAAACGGTGGCTTCGTGGAGGTCGAGACCGAGAAAAACCGGGGAACCGCCTTCCACGTCCACTTCCCAAGGGCGGAAACGGTGGACGAGGAGGAGGTTTATCAATCCAATTCCCTCCCTCCAAAGGGGTCCGAAACCATCATGGTCGTGGAGGACGAGCGTCCCATCCTGGCCCTGGCCGAGGCCATCCTGAAAAAATATGGCTATAAAGTCATCACGACCCACGACCCCGGTACGGCCATCGAGTTGGCGACCAATCATCAGGGTGACATCAACCTGCTCATCACCGACGTGATTCTGCCGAATATCAATGGCCGGGAATTGGCCCAGCAGATCAGGGAGCTCCACCCCGAGGCCCGGGTGATCTTCATGTCCGGCTACACAGCCGACGTGATCTCCGACCGTGGTGTCATTCCGAAGGGTGTTCACTTCCTTCCCAAACCGTTTCGCTCAACGGTTTTCGCAGCCAAAGTCCGCGAGGTCCTCGACCTCCCCCCCCAGGAAGTCGATTAGGGCCGGGACTTCTTGACCTCCTGCCCCGACAGGCCAACCCTTGGCCACCTTCAATCTTTGTATTCACCCACCAAGGAGCCCTCCATGCACCATACATTTCGTTTCCTTTGCCTGACGACAGCGCTGACTGCCCTGACTGCCGCGCCCGGCATCGTGGAGGGGGACACCCTTTCCTGGCGCGCCGCCGCACACACCTCCCCCGGGCCAACGGCGCTCATCCAGATGAACGGAACCGCAATCGCAGAAGTGGACGGCAACAGGTTCGCCTACAGCTTCGGAGGCAATACCGGCCCCACGGGAATGGATATCGACTCCATCTGGTATGCCCCCATTGAAGGGGAGGAAATCGGCCCGTGGAAGAAGGCCGATGCCACCCTCGATGGCAAGGGAATCGTCTACCACACAAGAAGCACCGTCGCCTTCAATGGAAGGCTCTATGTTGTGGGGGGACGATACAACGCGGGCGATGGATTTGATACCCGCTACGATGGAATTCGTGTTTTCGAACCTGATGCAACCGGGAACATCCCCGCCAACAACGTCACCCTGTACACGGGAACCGGCGACGGGGAATCCATTCCCGATGTGGCTCCCTCCCTCGATCTATTGGAGATGGCAGCTGTCATCACGCCCAGCCGTGTCCACCCCGGCGATGCGCTCCTGAGGATCATGGGGGGTGGTGACACCAATGCCGTGCGCAGCTTTCGGATCGATGGAAGCACAGGCCGGATCCTTGGAGCAGGACCGGGTGGCGAACTGGCCCCGGCAGTAACCCAGGAGGAGAACCTTCCGCAGGCACTTGCCTTTGCCGCTGCGACGATCCATCAGGACCGGATTTATTTCCTCGGTGGGCATCCCGTCTCCGACAAGGTCTACTTCACAACCATCGGGGATGATGATCGTATTACCTCCTGGAGGGAGACCACCGCCCCTCTCCCCGAGGGCAGATTCGACGGCGCGGCGGCGTCATTTGGTGCAAACCTTTACTTCCTTGGTGGAACCGCCGGAACCAACGAGATGACGCGCAATGAAGTCCTCCGTGCGGTTGTCGATGAGGAGGGAGACATCATCGATTGGATCCTCGACACACCGCTCCCCATGGTTCCCGGTGTCCGCCGCGTTGGTACCTTCACCACGAACGATGCAATCTATCTGATGGGTGGGCGCCAGATGAGTTACAGCTTCAACACTGCTGTTTGGATTGGCACAACGTCAGAATAAGCGGATAGTTGGCATCCGACTTCTTCTTGGAACATTGATTACCGGGGTTTTGCGCAACAATCCAGCCGTATTACACTGGGTTTGCTGTTGACAGAGCAAGGCCCAGAGGGTGTTCTCTTTGTCACGGATTTGCCATGTATGTGGCGATGCCGGGGCGAATTGTTGTTTTGACCCGCATCCCACCATCGGCATTTCCCACTCATCGATCCCCTTGGAAGGAGGGAAGTTCAGACCGGGATGTTGCCGGTTGATGATTAATTATGATACCCTCCATGGCATCCAAAAGCTCCCTGACGGGTGGGGTAACGGCCCAGCGCTTCGAAATGAAGTATATTCTCGGGCCAACCCAGGCCGAGATCGTCCGCCAGGCGATTATGCCGTTCGTGCGCCCTGACCCCAAGGCGAAGTTTGGCCATAAATACAAATTGAGCAGTGTGTATCTTGATTCGCCCCGCCTCGAGCTTTTCTGGGCCTCAAATTTGGGCGAAAACAAGCGCTTCAAGCTTCGGGTGAGAACCTACACCGAAGACCCCGATGATCCCGTCTTCTTTGAGATCAAGAGCCGCTACAACGGCATCGTCCTCAAGAAACGGGCAATGGTTCACCGCCGCCACATGCGCGAGTGCCTGGAGGGTTGGTCGGTTCCCCCCGACGCCCTGGTTCTCGACGATCCGGCCGAGGCGGAGAACCTCCATCTGTTCCGTTCCTACACCAAGCAATACAACGCCATTCCGCGGCTCCATGTTCGATACACGCGGGAGGCTTACATGAGTCTGGACGATGACCCGGTGCGGATCACCTTCGACAGTGATATCGCATGTCTACCCACGATTGGGGAGACGGGAAACGTCCGCATGAACGGCCAGGGTTGGCGGGGTCTTCCCCAGCACCTGGTTATCTTGGAAATCAAATTCACCGACAGTTACCCCTGCTGGGTCCAGGATCTGGTACGCCAGTTCAGCCTGAGAAGGGATTCCTTCGCGAAGTACGTCGTGTGCGTCCACATGCTGCGCAAGGAAGGGTACGATATCAAGGGGGTGCCGGTTGGGATCACTGGTTGACCTGCTTATAACCTCGGGTGGTGGGGCTCCCCAAGCTCCGGACCCCTGGTTGCTTGCTTTGAGTTTTCTGTTGGCGTTCATCCAGGGCCAGTTGGTCGCTTGGATATATGTCTACACACACAGCGGGCTTTCATACTCCCGCGCCTTCGTGCAATCGATCATTCTGATCACCATGATCGTCTGCATGGCAATGATCGTGATTGGGAATAATCTGATCGTGGCGGTGGGATTGATTGGTGCGCTGGCGGTCATTCGCTTCCGCAACATCCTCAAGGACACCCGCGACACGTCGTTCATCTTTCTCGCGCTGATTATGGGCATGGCCTGCGGCACGGGGAACTTCACTTATTCCATCATTGGGACACTGATCATTGGGACCACGCTGATGTATCTGCACCTGACAGCGTTCGGCAGCAAGCACATGAGCGACGGATTCATCCGCTTTCAGGTGACTTCCGGAGTTCCTGAGAATCTTCGTCTCCTTTTTGACCGCCATTGCCGCAGTGCCCGTCTCGTTTCCCAGCGTCTTGGTGACGAGGGGCAGGGGGAAATCGCCTACCGCCTGGTCCTACGCGATCCGGCCAGAACGGCAGACCTCATCAATGAAATGCAAGGCCTCGGAGGAGTCGCCAACGTGACCTTTGTCCTGCAGGAAGAACAGGGGGAGCTTTGACATGACAGATATACCCAAGGGAAGAATCCCCACCCCCATCGGCCAACGCCTGCGCAACTGGCGCAGCCGTGCCCTCCCGCTTGTGGTTTGGGTTGGTGCCATTGGATGCGCCCTGGTCATCGCCGGGAAGAAAATCGAACAACCCTCCATGATCACCGGCATTGCCGAGGTGCGCGAGCTACACATCGCTCCACCACTGAACGGCAGGCTGGAAGCCATCACCGTTTCCCTTTTCGACCATGTCAACGAGGGGGACGTTATTGCCCGATTGGACGGTTCCCACCTTGCCGCTGAGTTTGCCGTGGCACAGGCCGAATTGGAACGCATGCGCCTTGAGGTCCCGGCCCTTCAGGAGCGCTTCCGCCGCGAGGACCTTCGTCAGGAGCAGGACATCCGCGAGTCCATTGGCCGGTTCCTTCTGGATGAACAGGAAGCTCGCATTGAGGTCCTCGACCGCGAAGCCTCCCTGGAAGTCAATCGCATCGAAAGCACCCGCCTTGAGATTCTTCTCAGTCGCCTGGAGCAATTACTCGATGACAATATCATCGATCCGGCCAGCTACGACGAAACTTTCTACGCCCGCGAGGGTGTCCTCACGCGAATCCGTGAAGGCGAGGTTGCCCTGGCTGCCGCCAAGGATCGTCTGGAGTCTGCCCGTGAGGAACTTAAGGAGCAGCGCAATCGCTTCGGAAGTATTTTTGAATCAGAACCGAGCGGGACTTTGCTGGCCCCGCTGACGGAGGCCCTCAATGTCCAACAGGCCCGGCTGGAGGAGCTTTCCACCCGCCGTGAACAACTGGTCCTGCGCGCTCCCATGTCGGGAAGGATCAGTCAGTTGTTGGTACACACCGGGCAGAATGTCTTCGCCGGTGAACCCTTCGCCGTTCTGACGAATGAAAATCCCGAGCGCGTGGTTGCCTACGTAAGCGAACACCTCCTCGATCAGGTCCAGGTCGGCACCAGGGTCGAGGTACAGACACGGCGCGTTCCCCCCGTTGCCTGGGAAACACAGATTTCCCGTGTGGGTACAAAGGTGG
>JAFIGB010000337.1 GCA_020831705.1 Candidatus Sumerlaeia bacterium
ACCCGTTTCTTTACAGTTTCCGAGTATAGGTCAGATTCTGAAACGCCACAGTCGGGTGGAAAAATTGGTCGTGTTTTGGGGCCCGTGCCCATGTATGGTGTGGAATGGCCCTATATAAACTATACACCTCCCAAATGCCACGAGGTGGAGACACCCCGCCCCTGTGATTATCCGGGCGACCAGAGATTAAAGCGCCGTGTGGTAAAACTGGGCGATGAGTGCTCCATGGCCCTTGTTTGGGTTCCGCCGGGGGAGTTTATTATGGGCTCGACCCTGGAGGAGGCCCATGATGATTTCCTTGGAATCATGTCGCCGGAAATTAAACGAACGTTGGTACGAATTACGAAAGGGTTCTGGATGGGTGAATCTCCCATCACAAAGCTCCAGTGGAGAGAGGTAATGGGTGGCCCTCCAAATCATTACACCGGCAGATACCTTCCAAACGAAGCGATGGAATATGTATCATGGAATGACATTGCAAAACGAAGTAAGACCCGTGCCCTTTCTGTGGTGAGGCGGGAAAATAAACAATACTATCTTGAAATATTAAATGAACGATTTGGTGATGATGCCAGGTTGTCCTTCGCACTCCCCACCGAGGCACAGTGGGAATATGCATGTCGGGCGGGAACCTATACCGCCTATTCCTTTGGGGATTCGGAAGCCGATATTGATAAGTACGCCAAAACAAATAATGGTACAAGCGGAGACAACTATGATGTTATGTATAGACGACCTAACCGCTGGGGTCTATACGATATGCATGGTCTTGTCGCGGAATGGACGTCAAGTTGGTTCTCCGGAGAGGAGTATCCCGGCGGGAGTGTTTGTGACTTCGATGGACCTCCGTCAGGAAAATTGAAAGCCGTACGAGGCGGAAGCTCCGCCTCCTCCCCACTCATGTGCCGATCCGCATATCGTTCGGGCGAGAAGCCGGACACACGCATGGGAGGCCTGGGATTTCGAGTGATCGCCACTGATATCTGATCAAATGTTCGGTATTCACTAAGGAAATCGTGGTACCGTATAGATAGGTCACAGGCCTCACCTTTCCCACCCACAATCGTGGAGGCAAAGGGGTGGGTGGGCATCCCTGCCCGCCGGGTTGGTATTGTTGCGAGCAGATTGTTGGCGCGCACTTCCTGAGTATTTCAAGAGGACAATCCGGGTTTCACGAACCATATATACGTCCCGGAAGGGACGAAACAATCGTAGCCCACCGTTTCAACGGTGGGTTGCGTGAGTAGACAAAGGCCGGACCCCGGCAGTGGGTCCGACAATGCCTCCGTTGGAGGACTATTGTGGGTCCCTTCCGGGATCAATTGGGTGGATCATTCAGAAGGGCGGGCGAGCATCCCTGCCCGCCGGAAGGCAGCTCTACTCAGGTCTCGATAGACATCGTCTTCGTTTCAACGGCGCCGCTTGATCCTCTCAACTGCGGGCAAGGATGCCCGCGCTCACTTCTTTGGTGCGGCCCTCGGACTATTTAGCACCCGAGATTCATGGGGACTAATGGAGCGCGGAGGTGCAGGATTTCCATTGCGCGGTTTGACTTCCGGGAGGAAAAGGGGTTCGAATTCTCTCCTGGATAGGAGGTGAGAGCTTGGATTTTGCCCGGAAATATTACGGCCTCTTTATCGCCCTGGGATTCTGCGCGTTTCTTTTGATGGCGGGGGATGGTCGGGCGTGTCTTTGGGACAAGGACACTTTGGCGGAGGAGGGGGGAGACCTTCCGGATGTGGTCGATGTGATTGTTGGGCGGTATGATCTTTTTCCCGCAGAATATTATCAGGCGCGGTTGGAGAGGGTCACCAAGGTGATCGAGGAGGATCGCTTTGCCCTGCCTGAATATGATGATGCGGCGGTGGCCTGCGATCGGTTGGGGCGTTTTGATGAGGCCATTGTATGGATGGAGCGCAAGCGCGCCGTTCTTGATGAGATAGACACGCTTTCCGATGCGGATCGTTTTGATCATGAGTATCGTTATCTCGCGAATTTGGGAACTTTTTATGCCCATCGATGGGTGGCCAGTGGGGCCGATCGTGAGGATTTGGCGGATCTCCAGCGGGGGCGGGATCTTATTGCGGAGGCGATTGAGTTTAATCCCGACGCCCATTTCGGGCGCGAACGTTACCAGTTGTTTGCTCTCGAATGGCTTCTTGATCCGCCAAATCCCGAGGAGGTACATCGCCAACTGGTTCCCGTATTTCTCAGCAGCCAACCGGGATTGGGTGATCGCGATCTGCTTGGGAGTTCGCGGAGCCAGCCGGAGGATTTGGTCAAGCTGGGTTTCGAGGATGCCATTGAGGGAATCTCCGGCCTTGTGACTCTTGGCGCTGCCGGTGAGTCGGTCGATACGATGCACACGCTGGCGGTTCTGCTTCAGTTGGAGGGGAGATCCTCCATGGCATATCTCGCTTCCCGGCGAACGAATGAGTTGCGCGAACTGGGACGGGAGACGTTGCACCCAACCCTGATGGAGGTGATAGGCGACCAAACGAGTCTCTTTGATGTGGGTGCGAATTCACTGGAAGAAGGCGCACAGCGGACTGTGCGTGTCTACTACGAGAAGGCACGGAAAGTGGCGCGGGCGGGTCGCGAGGCACGCAATGCGTTTATACTGGAAATGCATGCCCGGGGGGAACACCGCGATACCCATCCTGAAGTGTGGGCGCGTTTGCCCGAATTTCCGCCACTCCCGCCGCTGCCCGACTATCAGAATTCGGCGTATATAAGCGAGGAAACGGTGGTCAATCTGATGGTGGGATCCATGTTGTTTTTCGTGCTTTTATTTCTTTTTCAGGACAAACTCAAGCTGCGGAAAAAATAGTCCGCACCAGGAGCGAGTTGGATATCGGGGTGTCTGCGAACACCGCGTTCCGCCCTGGTCCAATTCATCCCTCGATCTGTATTTCGCATACTTCGCCGGGGTTGAGGTCTGACAGGGGGATTAGGGTGGTGTCTGTTTTCATGAAGGGATCGTGGGTGGTTGGGGCGGGCTTGCCATTGACGAGGAAACGGCGTGGTTTTTGACCTGTGTTTGTATAGCGCACATGAAAGGTCCGGTCGCGGGCGTGGAGGGTGACTTCCCAGGAGGCGAAGGGGGAGTATTCTGCTGGTTGGAGGCGCAGGTGGTCGAGCTCCATGCGGAAGCCGATGACGTGGCGCAGGATTGTTTTCAGGACGACGTTGGAGCTGCCTGTCTGCCAGTCGTTCATGTTTTGTCCCTCGATCCCGCGGGCGGGGTTGTTGCCGTAGGAATTGGGCATGACGAAGGGGGAGTGGGATAGACCATCGTGGCCCGGGGTGAAGGGGAGGATTCGGATGAGTTCCTCCCAGGCGCGTCTGGCTTCGCCCATCTCGAAGAGGGCCATGATGGCGAAGGCTGTCGCGTGAACGTAGGTGGCTCCGTTTTCCGCCGTGCCGGCAGGAAGTTTGCCGATGCGTCCAAAGCGGGTTTCGTTTTCCGGAAATGGGGGGTGGAAGGTTTTCAGACCAAAGGGGGATTCCAGGCGATCGAAGGCGCGGAGGATTGTGTTGTATAGTTCGGGGGTCCTGCGCAGCATCCCACTGAGGACCCAGAATGAATTGGATGTCAGGCTGTCGCGTGCCTTGCCGTCTGCGTCGTGGAAGCTGCCAACATGATATCCCTGCTGATGGCCCCAGCCGTGGACGATACGGCGTTCGTCTTCGCTGGTTTTCTGAATGGCATGGAGGTTCAGGCTTTTGGATAGTTTTGCCGCGGCCATTCGCAACTGTCCGATCTGGGAGCCGTGGGCGCCTGGATCGTCGAATTGGAGAATTTCCTCCATCTCGTGAAGGTTTTGGTATAGCTGGAGGGTGGCCATGACGCTGACGCCGTCGCCGTAGGACTGGTTGTCCCCGTTCTGGAGGGTACCGAGGCCGTCGAGGGCGTCGTTCCAGTCGCCGTATAGAGCACGAAGGCAACCGGTGTCGGGGGCGAGATTGCGGAGCAGATAGCCGATAATTTTGTCGAGGTGGTCAAGGACGGTGTCCTCGTCTTCGCATCGCTCAACGCGGCCCGACGATTCATCAAGGATCCTGTGATAGCCGCAGGTCTCATGAAGGAAGTCCCGGTCGCCGGTGAGTTTCAGGTAGGTGAGGACGGTGTTGATGATCCACACGCCCTGGTCGATGAAGGGGCGCAGGTCCATCCGCCCGATCTGACCGGAGGCTTTGGGGAGTGAATACTGGCGCATGGAGCGACCATCGGGGCATGTATAGTCAAGGGCCTCAAGCATCTTTTCCCTTGTGGCGGAGGGGTTGAAGTACGCCAGCCCCTCAAGGGCCTGAAAGATGTCGCGTATGCCAATGAGGGAGTTTTCGGATATCTGCACGTAACCGCGAATCAACGAGCAAAACTCCACCTGATTGGCGAGGTGTTCCATGAAATGAGTCAGGACACGACCATCAAGGGAGTCGTGTGTGCTCCCTCCAAAGCGGATGGCGAGTTGCTCGGGCCTTTCATCCGTGTTGTCAGTCTCCCATTCCATTGGGTTCGTGATCGGTGTCAGACAAAGGGAGTCGGCGACTTCCTCCTCATTGACCAATTGGAACAGGTAGTCCATGCGCAGGCGGAAGCCCGGTTCGGGCGTGAAGGTCATCAGGTCACCGGCGATGGCCGGCTCGGTAAAGGTGCAAATTTCCCGGGAATCGCCAAAGCTGCCCGCGCGGAGGGCGAGGGAGTTGGCCAGGGCCCTGGAGGCCGATCCCATGTATTGATATCTTGACGGAGTCTCCTCCATGGCGAGAAGCTCACCGCCCTCCAGCCGAGAAATGGATCGCTGAACAAGGGCAAAGTGGGACAGGGATGTATAGCGGTCCTTGTCCTCGTTGACCTGAAATCGGAATGTGGCCGCACCCGGTACGTCCGGGGAATGAACGGAAACCTGACGGAACCAACGGTCCTCGTCGGTTTCGTGAATCTGGTGGCGAAGCATCGGGTTGAAAAATGAGGACAACTGGAGCATTGGGGGGGGGGCGTCGCCCCCTTCCATATAGACAGTGAAAAGGATCTTCCCGGCATCAAGGAGCTGGATACGCACGAGGGAATCAAAGCCGGGGGCATGCAGGTGATACACGGTGTAGTTCGGAGTAAAAAGGACGAATGGCCCCTCGCTTTTCGGGCGCTTTGCGGGGGGATGGGGAACTCCCATGAGGGAAACCGGATTCCAGGTGTCCCCTTTCCTTGTGGCGGCAAAGAAGGCAACCGGGGGTTCCTGCCCCTCGCTACGGCGGGGGAAGACGGAATAGAGGCCGTTGTTGGCATGTATATACCCGGAGGAACAGGTCCAAAGATTCATGCCCCCGCGGGTTTGGGGGTACCGGCTTTCACCCATGTTGCGCGGCGTGGCAAAAAGTCGACCGCCGGGGAGTGAATAGACACCATGGCCGAAGGTGACGGCGCCCTTTGAGGAGCCAAGTTCCCCCAGAAATGCTTTCATTTCTTCAAGAATGGAGGCCAGCCCGGAGCAGACCTCCGGACGAGTGGTGTTGCCAATGAGGCTCATTATTGGGGCTCCGAATCAATACGGGAAAGTTGGGTGGCGACGGCGGCCATTGTGGTGTCATCAAGGGTTGACTTGTTGACGAGGAGGGAATTGTCGGTTGAAATGAGGAGTAGTTTGGAGTCCGGAGGAAAATCTCCCTCCGGAGCCGCGTTGGTGATGATGACTTTTGCGAGAAGTTCCCGCCAGCGGGGATCCTCCAGCAGGAGGCTGATCTGCCGGCTGGCCTCAATGTCCGTGGTTCGAAGCACGAGGAGGGGGCGACCAAGGGAGGCGGCAACCTGGGCGGCCATTCCTGCGTTTGTATAGATTTTGGGTCGTGATCGAATTCTATCCAAAACGCCCAGATTCTCCGCATCCGAAAGCACGGGAAGGCGCAGGTTGGCAATATCCACGGTGCCTTCACCCTCGCGGACGATCACAAAGGCGATACTTTCAAGGGATCCTGTATCGATTCCGGTGAATTTGCCAGCGGGTATTGTGATGTCCTGCCATTCCCTGTCGGAATGAATTTTAACGTGATGGCTGGAGCGGCGATGATCGGTGTCCCGGAGGGTGACCTGAAGGCCGTCCTCCAACAACGGTGTTGCCCTGGCCTTGAAATGGAATTCGCCATTGCTGATGAGACTCATGGGCGCATGGAAGGGGATTGCAAATCCACCATAGGAATAGCCCAGACCGGGGTTTGGGCTCACTGTATAGCGCATTCCCATGTATTCCATGGGGGGCCTTCCATCGATGGTATCCACGCCCGTTTCCAATCGGATCATCGTGGTCGATCGGGATGATTCATCGCGGTCCGAGATGGGTACGGCCTCCGAAAAGTAGGCACCCGGTGCGCGGAAGTGGTAGCTCATGCCCGCTTCAGCGGTTGAGACCTGCGGGGAATCACCGCCAACAGTCACGGGAAGGCTGATCGTTTGTATATCCAGCGTCGTCCGACCCGGCATTGTCAGGACCAGGGCCACCTCGGTCAGCATGCCATCGCCTTCCAATGATTCCGTATTGATGACGATGGTTTCCCACTGGCCTCCGGTAAGGGTGAAGGTTTCACCGAAGTGATTTGTCCTGGTTCCGTCGCGATGATTGACCTGAAGGTCCACGGATTCATGAGCCTTCACGGTGAAAGAAAGAATGCCTTCATCGTGGATGGAGCGGACGTCCTCCAGGGGGAAGGAAATGCCCGCGTATTGATACCCAAGGTTTTCATTGGGGTGAAGTTCGACGCGGAGACGCAGGTCATGTCCTCCGGCTTCATTTTCAACGGTGCTTTTTCCGATTCGTGTTCTCGAGGAGGGATCCTCCTCAGCATCCGAGAAAAGGACCGGGTCGAGAAGTGGGGGCGATGTCCTTTCCTTGCTGGGATGGATCAGGATCGTCCCCTCCGTTGGCGGGGTGGTGGTCAGCGCAAGAAACATGGTGGCTATAACAAGGGGGGTCATCCTTTGACTCCTTCGTGGACAAGTCCGGAAATGAGCTGCCTTTGGAAAAAGATAAACAGGAGAAAAATCGGGAGGGCAGTGATTGTCGATGCTGCCATGAGATGAACCCAATCGACCTCATTTCGGGCGCTATACAAAGCCAGGCCCACGGGGAGGGTTCGCATTTCCGGCGTTTGAATGAGGATCAGCGGGAAGATGAAGGAGTTCCAGTTGAAGAGAAAGGCGAGGAGCGCCACGGTGGCCAGAATGGGCCTCAGCAGCGGCGCAATGACGAGACGAAGCAACTGCCAGATCGACGCGCCGTCTATCACGGCGGCCTCCTCGTAGGAATCCGGCATGGAAAGAAGGCTTTGACGAACGAGGAATATCCCGAGTGGCATGACCATGTTGGGGAGGATCAGGCCGGTGTAGGAATCCAGAAGCCCGATGCCTCCCTGGCCGAAAAGATCGTTGCCACCGAAAAGCGGAAAATGCTGGATGATCAGGAATGCGGGGATCAACAGAACCTGGGATGGTATGAGCATGCTGCCCACAAGAAGGACCCAGAAGACCGTCCGAAAGCGCCAGGCACTCCTGGCAAATGCATACCCGGCACAGAGGCTTGTCACGACACTTCCGAAGGTCACAAAGAACGCAACGAGAAGACTGTTGAATGTATAGCGGGAGAAACTGTCAGCCTTCCAGACATTGGTGAAATTCACGAAGGTGAATGCGCGAGGTTCGAGAACAACCAGACTCCATTGGGCGGCCGGTGCAGGAGCAACCAGGACAAAGCCCGTTATCTGGATGGGATCGAAATCAACGCCACGGCGATCGGCGGGCAGGGAAACGGCAAGGGAAGAGGAGGGCCTGACGCTGGGTGGGTCGCTGCCGGAAAGCTCCTGCATGGCAATGTCACCATTGATGTTTTGCCAGGCGATTCGCCAACCTTCCTGTGTACCCGACTCCTCCAGGAGCAGGCGACGAAACCGGCGGAGGTCTCCCTCCCAGGAAAAATAATAGGCCGCATTGGGGGCTGATGCACTCATCGTGTTGGGTGCGGGGGCTTCCTCCCAGGCATCCTCAATCCGCTCGAAACCAGCCACATCGTCCCAGGTGCCACCAAACATGGGCTGGTTCTGGAGGGTGAAGGGCCCTCCGTCCCCACGGGCAATCATGATTTCCGAAGGGGTCCCCTCCAGGGGATCCCCCACGGCCTGAAAAGCCGTTCGCACCATGATATACAGTGGATAGAGCGAGGCGGCGAGCAGCATGCAGGTGAAAAAAAAGGCAAAGAGACCCGCGGGAGTCCGAAAGGTTTCACGAAGGGCGGATGGAATCCTCATTCTTCAATCCCCTTTCCAGCCCGCATCAGCTTTGATTGTATATAGACAACTGTCACGAGGATGACGACGAGGATGACGGTTGCCGCAGA
>JAFIGB010000107.1 GCA_020831705.1 Candidatus Sumerlaeia bacterium
GGTGCCCCATGGCAGCCTCCTTTATCTAGTCTAATAACTAGATGCAGGCCCCTGGCTTACCCCGTCAATGGGGAAATGCAGAAGAATCAAGCGGTGGAAAAAAAGAAGGCCCCTGATCTAGTCAAAGGGCCAAAGTCGAGACCCCGGCCTGGAAGGCCGGGGCTAGGACTGTGAGGTCCCTGCCGGGACCAAATAGATGCGCCCTTACCCCTCAAAACAACTTCGAACACATCCCCACCACAATCACACACCAGAAAATCCGTGCTGACCTTCCCCTTGCCTTGGGGCGGATTTCTGTCGATCCTTCTCCCTCATTTTTGGGCACCTCGAAAGGTCAACGAACGTGGAAAACCGCCTCCCAAAAGCGATGCAAATGAAGATCGCCGCCCTCAACCGGGCGATTTTCCTTAAGGATTCCGACCGCGCCTCGCGGCTTTTCGATGAAATTCAATCGGTGGAGGATGGCTTTACCCTTCGCGATCCCGTTCAGTACCAATTGGCCGATCTGCTTGAGGAAGGGCAGTTCCCACGGCAGGCGCTGAAGGCGTATGAACTTGCCCTCGAAGCCTACGGGCAGCAGAAACCCCGCCCCCAGGCACTCCTTGCCGCAGGCCGCATTTCCTCGCGACTGGAAATGACGGAGAAGGCCTTCTTCCATCTGGAACGATACCTCGAAGTGGGAGGCACCGAGGACGGAGAGAAGGAGGCGCGTTCCCTGATTTCCGACCTCCGCAAGCCCACCCTCAGCGCCGACAATCTATTCGCCTCCAGCAATGACATCGATCCATCCACGGAAAAACTGAACGTGGGAGACCTTTCCGACGGGGAAAATAATCCCATCGGATCGCCCGGAAACCCGATTCATCTGGAGGACACAAATGCGAGCATGATCCAGTTGGGCGGCTTGGATGATGAGAAATCCTCCTTCAAGGTTCCCGAGGAATTCAAGTCATCCGGCCCCCAGCCCGCCCCCCCAAAAAAAGACTTCGGGCCGATCAGGCCGAAACGCCCCGGCAAACCAACCCCGCCACCGGTGACCCATGAGCCCCCGGGTCAGGTCTTTCAGCAACCTCCGCCGGGTCCGGCAACACCGGATACGGCCTTTCCCATCGACCACTCCCCCAGCAACGCACCGCACCGGCAACCCCGAGAGTTGCCGCCGGACATTGGCGTGCCGGCCGACATGGGCGCCCAGGAACCCGCTCCGCCAACTCCGCCCTCTCCTCCTCCCGCGCCCCCCCGGGAAAGAATAACCCACGACACACCGAAGCCCCAATGGGACGAATTTGATGCCCCGGATCCCGCACCCGGGAAGGTGTCTGAGAACCCCGACGAGCGTTACCGGCGGATGCTGGACGGTGAGTTTGCCCTTCTTCTCCCCCTCGGGAAAAAAATCAAGCTCGATGCCGTCGCCGAAATGATCGCCACTGAACAGGGTATAGACATCAATCTCGCCCGCAAGTTGGTCATGCGCCGCAAGGGATTGATATACAGCGACCTTCCCCTCGCCGAGGCAGTTTCACTTCGCGATCAGGTCGCCAAGTGCGACCAGGGCCTCCTTCTGGTCCACATCGCAAAGTCCATCAAGCCTGCTGGAAGATTGAATGTTCGCGCCGTGGAATTTCGTGACAAGGGATTGCGCCTGGAAACGAACGAAGGGCTCAAGCGGTTGCGCTGGAGTGATGTCAAGCTGGTCAGTTCCGGCCTTCTCGGGAACACAACCACCATGACCCTGATTGGCCAGAATCCCATGGTGGAATACGAATTCAACGGCGCTGAATTCCGGTTCGGGCTTTTCCAGGAGGAGGAGCTTGGCGACCGCATCGGCCTGGCAGGGCTGATCAAGCGGGTTCATAACAATGCCCCGGATGCCGTGATCAGCAGTGTTTCCCAAAAGCTCCTTGAGAAAATGAGCCGCACTCCCCAGGTCTTCGCAACACGGGAGGAATATACAGCGTATACACAATACTTCCTCTACCACCACTTCGGCGAGGTTGTCGACATGGACGAGCTTTGGGAATCCCATCAGGACTCAAGTGACTGGTAACCCCACCCGGGCCGCATGAATACTCCCCTGCTCCTTGGTCTCCTCACCGTGGTGCTGCCCATTGGACTGGTGGCGGGAGCAGTCTCGTGGGCACTGACCGGATGGTCCATCCATCTCGCCCACAAGCGGGACCTTCTCGCCGATGTCAACGAACGAAGCAGTCATACAACACCGACCCCACGGGTGGGTGGGATCGGACTGGTCGGAGGGCTGCTTGTCGGATTCGTCGTCCTGCTGGTGATGGTCCTCGCTCCCACAATATTGCCGCCTATCCTTCAATCCCACGCCCCTGAATTCATGTCGGTGGGGCGCTGGCTGGGGCTGCTCCTTCCGGTGCTCCTTGCCTTCGCCTTGGGATTCTGGGATGACCGGAGCGATCCCCCCGCCGTGGCCAAGCTCGCGGGCCAGGCGCTCATCGCCCTGATTCCTCCCCTTCTCGGCATCCGTCTTCAAACCATTGTGCTCCCCTTCAGCGAAGCGGTGATCCACCTTCCCATGGTGGTGTCGGTGCTTGTTTCCGCGGCATGGATTCTCCTCGTCATGAATGCGGTCAATTTCATGGATGGCATCAACGGACTGGCCGGGACCTTCGGGCGGCGGGTGGCTCTTTTCCTCCTCGTCGCGACCTGGAACTTCGCCGGGTGGGAGTGGATGCTTCCCCTTTGCGCGGCCCTTTGGGGGGCCTCGTCCGGCTTCCTGATGTGGAATGTGCCGAATGCCAGGACCTTCATGGGCGATTGCGGAAGCCAACCGCTCGGGGTACTGGCGGCGCTTCTTGCCCTCCACTTCACAAGCCTGCCGACAACCCACCCGCTCCCCTTTCTGGCTGCGGTGGCAATCATGTCGATATTCCTCTTTGATGTCATTCTGACACTAATCCGGCGGTCGATGCGGGGGGAAAACATTCTCAAGGCCCACCGGGAGCATCTTTACCAGCGCTATCTTGTCACGCGGGGGGAGGACCACCGGAGAACCCTGCGGATGGTGGACTTCCACCTGATCGCCACGGGGCTGCTCGGCGCCTACGCCTCGCTTCTGTTCTCCACGCCGGGGGGGGGAATCGGCCGAGGCGTCCTCCTCTTGCTCTGTGGCGCGGCCCTTGTTAGTTACTTGTGCACAGTCCGGATGGCCGAGGGCCAATTTTCCGCCGGACGTGGAACCTCCTGACCCCGGATGAAACAGAAAACTCCAATCGCGATGGTGACCGTGCTTCTTCTGGCGCTGTCCCCGTGGCTTTACGGTGACCTCATCATCCTGACCAATGGCCGGGAAATCGAGGGGCGCATCCTCATTGAGGAGGATCACCGCATCCAGATCGAATCGCGGGGCATCCAGACATGGTTGTCGAAGGACCGCATTGATCGCATCGAGGTCACCCCCGAATATTCCATCACGATTTCCGAGGCGGAGGCATTCCTGCGACGGGGTGACGCGGTCCGTGCGATGGAACAGCTCCGCCGCGCCCTCAACGAGGGAGCCAATCCGCGGCTGATCAACGAAGTCCTCAACGAATACGATCCGGCCATCTCACGGGCGATCCACGGGAACAACCCCGATGCCAGCCGCCAAATGCGATTCATCCTCCGTGGGTTCCTCGATGGCGGGATTTTGGAGGGGCGCACTCTCATGCTCACGGCGCGCCACTTCAATGACATGGGTGATTCGGATCTTACCCTCCAGGCCCTCCTTCAGCTTTCCCCCGAACAGTTCAACGCCGACCCCGAGCACCGATTCTGGGCGCTGACGTTCATGCGCGAACATGTTCACCGCATTCTCGACCGTGGCGAGTTCGAGGGCGCCCTGGTGGTTGTCGAGCGCATGCGCCGTCTGGCCGGGGACAAACCCGACCCCATGATCCCCATGACCGACATGGCCCGCGCCGCAGCCGCCCGTGACCATGGGGATTTTGCCGACGCCATTGACATCATCCTCACACGAGTCCGCCCGGATTATCCCGAGATCGCCCGCAACCGCATTCGCGCCATCCTCGACGCGGCGGAAATCTGGGCCAACGAACCCAAGCGCTATCCAAAGGCCCGCGAGGCCATCGCCCGCCTCGATGACTTCTACCCCGTCGAATACCAGGCCACGCGCAATCGCATCGTCGCGCGGGAGGTTTCCTGGCTGCTCCTGAACAACCAACCGCTGGATGCCCTCGACCTCATCGACGATATTGACGAGGAAAGCCGTTCCAGTGAACTGAAGGAGCTGCGATTACAGGCATTTCATCAGGCCGAACTCCAGCGCATCGGCGAGAATGACCCCCTGGAGCTCCTCAAGCATGGCCGCTGGTGCATGGAGAACGACATGGCCCAGGAAGCCCTGTATATCTTCAACAAAACCCGTGAGAATCCGAACCTGAAGGAATTGAGCGACCAGTTGATCCGCACCGCAAGGCGCGCCCGGGATACCGGCCTTATTGAGGAAGCCCGACGCCTCCACGAGGAGGGGGATCCCTCGGCGGTTCTCCATCGGACCAACTCGATCATCAACAACCCCGGGGTGGCGAGCGAGCTCCAGCGCGAGGCCGAACGCCTCCGCGACCTGGCGGAAAAGACCCTGCGACGGGATTCGGAACGCCGCGCCTTCGATGCCGTGGTCCTCTACCAGCGCGCCGAGCGGGCCTACTTTGGAGGAACCCATCAGGATTCCTTGCGCCTCCTTCGTATCCTCTTTGAAAATTTCCCCGATACCAAGGCGGCCCGCCAGGGAACCGAGTTGCTCCCCGATGTACTCCGCTCGCTTGAGATTGCCTACCTGGAGGGCAACACCTCCTCGCTCCCGCCAATCCCCCGGAACCTCCCGGTGGAAAGCATGGATCGCATGGACCGCCTCGGCGAGGAAGTCACCCGGCTGCTCAAGTGGCTTGACCAGGAAGGCTAGCAACGGAGCCGGACCCAACCCAACCAAGGATTCTCCACGACGAATCCCACCGGAATTTTTCCCTTCATGAAATCCCCTCCCTTGAAAATACTCTTTGTCGCCTCCGAAATGACGCCACTGGCTAAATCCGGAGGGCTGGCCGATGTCGTCGGCGCCCTGGCCCACGAACTCCAGGCGCGGGGACATGACGTCCGGGTGGTTCTCCCCTTTTACAGTTCCATCCGCAGCAACCTGCGCGGCTACGGCTCGGTCATTGCCTCGCTCCCCGTACAGATGGGGGACGAGGAAATGGGCTGCTCGGTTGCCGTCGTCCACGGCCCCGGCGGCGTACCGGTCCACCTGATCGAGCACCACCATTATTTCAGCCGTGAAGGCTTCTATCACGACGAGCAGATGCGCGATTACCCCGACAATGCACGGCGCTTTGGGTTTCTCTGCAGGGCGGCGCTGGCGTACTGCGACGCCTCGGGATTCGAACCCGACATCGTCCATGCCCATGACTG
>JAFIGB010000108.1 GCA_020831705.1 Candidatus Sumerlaeia bacterium
TCGACGACACGGCCTGCAATTTGGCGTCGCTGAATCTCATGCGTTTCTTTGACTTCAAGGCACAGAAGTTCGACGTCGAGTCCTACGAACATGCCACGCGTCTTTGGACCATCGTGCTGGAAATCAGCGTCCTCATGGCCCAATTTCCCAGCGAGGAAATCGCCCGTCTCAGTTATGACTTCCGCACCCTTGGTCTCGGGTACGCCAATCTTGGCACCCTCCTCATGGTCCAGGGCATTCCCTACGATTCCCCCAAGGGTCGCGCCATTTGCGGTGCCCTGACGGCGATCCTCACCGGCGTCTCCTACGCGACCAGCGCCGAGATGGCCGGCGAACTCAAGCCCTTCCCACGGTATGAGGAAAACCGCGAGGCGATGCTTCGTGTCATCCGCAACCACCGCCGGGCAGCGTATGACGCCGACCCGGGTGACTACGAGGATCTCACCATCACCCCCATTGGTATAGACGCCGACTACTGCCCTGATTACCTCCTTGAGAGTGCTCGCAGCTCCTGGGACCGTGCCCTCGCCCTCGGTGAAAAGCACGGATACCGCAACGCCCAGTCGACGGTCATCGCCCCGACGGGAACCATCGCCCTCGTCATGGACTGTGATACCACCGGCATCGAGCCGGACTTCTCCCTCGTGAAGTTCAAGAAGCTCGCCGGGGGTGGGTACTTCAAGATCATCAACCAGTCGGTCCCCAACGCCCTTCGCCAGCTTGCCTATACCGAGGAGCAGATCACCGAAGTCATCAACTACTGCCGTGGTACGCTGACCCTCAAGGGCGCCCCGTATATCAACGAGGAAACCCTCCGCGCCAAGGGCTTCACCCAGGAAATGGTTGACCGCGTGGAATCCCACCTCGCGTCGGCTTTTGAAATCCAGTTCGTCTTCAATAAATGGACCCTCGGCGAGGAGAACTGCAAGAAGCACCTCAAGCTCACCGATGCCCAGATGAACGACATCGAATTCAACCTGCTCGGATCACTTGGCTTCACCCGCCAGCAAATCCAGGCGGCCAATGATCACATCTGCGGCCGGTTGACCATCGAGGGCGCGCCCCACCTCAAGCCGGGCCATTACGATGTCTTTGATTGCGCCAACAAGTGCGGCAAATACGGCAAGCGCTTCCTCGGCACCCGCAGCCACATCCTCATGATGGCCGCCGCCCAACCCTTCATCTCCGGAGCCATCAGCAAGACCATCAACATGCCCCACGAGGCGACCATCGACGAGGTCAAGGAAGCCTACATGCTTTCGTGGAAGAGCATGATCAAGGCGAATGCCCTTTACCGCGACGGCTCGAAGTTGAGCCAGCCCCTCAACTCCACTTCCGACCTCCTTGATGCTGCCGGTGCGGATGAGGATGAGGAGTTTGTACTGACGGCGGACACCCCGCCCGCCCAGGTCGCCGAACGCATCATCTACCGTTACCTTTCCAAGCGCCGCCGCCTTCCCGACCGTCGCGCCGGATATACCCAGAAGGCCCTCATCGGCGGCCACAAGGTGTTCGTCCGAACCGGGGAATACGAGGACGGTGCCCTGGGCGAGGTCTTCATCGACATGCACAAGGAAGGCGCGGCCTTCCGCTCGTTGATGAACTGCTTTGCCATCGCCGTCTCCCTCGGCCTCCAGCACGGTGTGCCCCTTGAGAAGTTCGTCGAGATCTTTACCTTCACGCGCTTCGAGCCCAACGGCATGGTGAGCGGCAACCCGCACATCAAGATGAGCACGTCGGTCATCGATTACGTCTTCCGCGAGCTGGCCATCAGCTATCTTGGCCGCACCGATCTCGCCCACGTGTCCCCCGAGGACCTTCGCCACGATTCCGTCAGCGATGCAGGCAACGAGGTGGAGTATGACTCGGAGGAGGAGGAGACGATCCTTCACGATGCCGACGAGGAGTTCTTCGATCCGAAGGCAATCCGCCCCGACACGATTCATCTCAATCCAATGAGCGACAATCAGAAGGACGTGGACGAAAGCATCACCGTCAGCCCCCCCCGTTCCACAGGGGTTGCCGTCATCGAGAAGCCGAAGGTCAAGACGGTGGTGAAGGGAAGTGTCTTTACAAAGACCGAACTTGCCCGCCAGGCGAAGCTGAAGGGGTACGTTGGCGAGCCGTGCGGCAACTGCGGTTCGTGGACCCTTTCCCGCAACGGCACCTGCCTCAAGTGCGACACCTGCGGCAATACAACGGGTTGTTCCTGATGTCTAGCCGGGGTTGATCCCGGAAAGCGCCGCCTCCAGCTTGTCCGCCTCCACATCCCAGGTGTGGAGGCGGGCTGTTTTTGTGCGGGCCTCCCGTGGCGTGGGTTCCTCATCGGCAATGGCCGCCGCGACGGCACGGGCGAACTCCTCCGGGGTTTCCGCCGTGCGAATGGCGTCGGGATGACCAGCCTCCCGGGCAAGCCTGACGACCTCCGGCAGGGCAATGGAGACGATCGGCACACCGGACGCCAGGTACTCGTTCATCTTTTCCGGATACATTCCATCGGTGAACTCATTGCGGCGATGGGCGAGGATCAGGCAATCCGCCTCGCGATAAAGATGGGGGAAGTCCGTATAGACAACGGAGCCGGTGGCAAGGACGCGTGGGTGATTGGCAAGGACCGTGGCAAGGGTTGGGTCGAGGGACTTGTCCATCAGCCCGGCAATGATGAGCGACCCCTCCCCAAGACCGCGCAATAGCCCCTGAAAACAGGCGGGGTCGAGACGATGATCCGCAACCCCTCCATAGAGCACGCGGGGCCGGGGAAGGCGCCTGATCGCCTCGATTTGCCTCCGTCCCGATTCAGAAACGGGAAGGTTGGTGGTATCAAGAAAGTCAGGGTTGACGGCATTCTGGAGAAGGATTGCGTTCCGTGCACCGGCCCTTCTTCGATCAAGTTGTGGCTGGCTGCTGCACAATGTCAGTTCACAGGATTCCAACAATTCCCCCTCCCACCGGGTCAATCGATCCCGTTGCACCGGTGTATAGATAGGGCTGAGGGGAAGCTCATCATACACATGGTAAAGCCTGGGAATCCCCGAAGGCAAATGACGGAGGAGCGCCCCGTGCCACGGTGCCCCCAGCCAGGCGACAGTGGGATGAATGCCCCTTTTTTTGCATTCCTCCATGGCCTGTCCAGCGAGACGTCGCGCAACCATCGACCGCCAGATTTCTGAAAACTTTTCAGACCATGTGTATCGAAAGGCAAACGGTGGAACACCACCGGCCCTGAACGAATGAAAGGGAAGCTCCCCATGGGATTCCCATTCGGACTTCATGCGGAATCGGATCGGTGGATCGATATAGACAACCTGCCAACCGCGCCTGGCCAGGGACCAAAGATGGTAGCGTGGTGACCCCGCAAACCCTTCGAAGGCCCAGCGACCCGCGCCAAACGCCAGGATGGTTCCCTTTGTTGGTTCAGCCATTTCCACCCTCCCAAAGGGCCTGGACGAGCCGGTCAAAAAGGGACTCCCAGTCAAAACCCCGGGCGTATAGACTCAGCTCCTCCCGTTGGTCATCATCAATGGAAGTCGACGCAACCAGTGCCTCCGAGAACTCAGCGGCGGTGTTGCAAAGTATTGCCGGGCTTGCCAGGTTCTCCATCTCCGTCATCCGTGTCGATACGACAGGAAGGCCGGCCGCAAGATACTCGAACAATTTCAACGGGCACACCGCATCGGTAAGCGGCGTTCGCTTGAAGGGGATGATACCTGCCGTTGCTCCCCGGAAGAGCTCCGGTGCCTTCTCCCGCGGAACCGGTCCGGGCAGCTCCACATTATCAATCCCGGAAAGAATCGGGAAACTCCTTCGGGGCGGACCCGCCAGTATGAACTTCCAGTGGGGGAGGGCACGCGCCACCGCGGCAACCAGTTCCTCGTCAAACCACACATCCAACGCCCCGATATAGACAGCGACCGGCGTGCCTCCTGATTCCCGGCCTTCCATTCCGCTCCGAAAGTGACTCCAATCAACCCCATTGGGGTGGTAGTGGACACGATGCGCTCCCAAGCCCTTCATCTTCTCCACCAGCGGGTGGGCCGTCGCCGTTACCAGATTGGCACGACTGGCCATCTGTTTTTCCAGACCATGGAGGAGCGGGGGGACGCGCCGGAAGTGGGCGATGTCATCCTCCACTGTATAGACAAGATTTTCCGGTGCCAGTTTTTCCTCCAGTCCGGGGAATTGGAGGTTCTGCACAAGCATCACATCCGGGTTTCCGAAACCCTCCCGCTGGAGAATCCCCACGGCATTGGGGAAGGTGAACCGAAGCCAGTTGCGAACGGAGAACATCCCGTCGAAGGGCGGGCGATGGTGGACGGGGAGCAGCGTCCTCGGTATGTACACGAAAAGGTTCTTCTCCACCCACCGTCCCCGGGAGCCGAATTCACTCCAGCGACGTTTCACATACGTACGGCCTGCACGATCCATAAAGTGCCACGGCGACACGGGGACGGAAAGATAGGCGACCGTGGCACCGCGTGCGGTAAGATAACGGGCGAGATGATGCCCGGGGAGGCTCATCACATGGCCCCACGGTGCCGTTTGCAACAGCACCCATCGCTGGCCTGTCAAGTCGGTGGGGGAGGGCTTCAGGGGTCGCTCCTTCATTTCTGATCCTGCCGCCCGAATGATCCCAAAAATCCCCCCACGCCCTCAAGGATCAATGCATCCCGATACGATTCCCAATTTTAAAGATGGGTTGGACTTGATTTACTCCCACGTCATCTGTCATTGATGTGTGACCATTCAGTTCCCCCATATTATTTCAGGTCCTGCAATCATGAACCAGACGGACGACACCAAAGGTCGGGAAACCCCGAAGTCAGGCGCATTCCCGTTTTCACCCAGTGACAGCGGTATTCGCAGGCTCCCAACCCGGGAAACCCTGGAAAAAGTGGATATTCCCGAGGAGGAATTGCCTGCTGATGAGGACCCATTCGCCCTCGTACACGGAAGCCACACGCCGCCGTCAGGGAATTTTCGCCAACTCCATATTTCGGAAATACGCGGGAAATTGGATGACCCACCCACCGGGGAACGAAGCAGGCCCGCAGAACGGGATCCGAACACCGATCCCCTTGCTCCCTTTCAATTGGGGCAGCGCGATACATCCACAAAGAATCGGATTGCAGCTCAACCGCAGGCAACGCCTCCCCCCCAGGATATTCTCCCCATTCTTGCCATCGCGGCCTCCTGTGGAGTGGCCATCGTTGGGGCCGTCCTCTGGGGGGTGGCTGCTTACGCCACCGGGTTTCAGGTCTCCGTGCTGGCCATCATGCTCGGTCTTGCCGTGGGATACACCTCCATGGTGTTCGGCGGACGGGGCCGGATAATGGGGTCGATCTGCTTCACCCTCGCCCTTGGTGGAATTCTTGCCGGAAAGCTTTTCGTTGCCACATTGACCTGGCCCAACATGGCCCTTACCGACCTTGCCGACCAGCGCCTTGCCCCCTATTTGAAGAACACCGACACGGTAACCCTCGTTCGCGAATACATGGCCGTTGCCGACGACAATGAACTGCGTCGCTTCATGGTACGGTATGGATTCGCCGGTGTCAGAAATCCAAATCAGGTGACCACCGAGCACATTTCCATCTTTCTCGATCACCACCATCCCCACCTCATGGCCTATTACTACGGCGCTGTCGAGCGGCGAAGTCACGGTCAACTGGCGGAAATAACAGGGATGAATGCGTGGAAGGCCTTCCAGCGAAGTTTCGGTGTGCTCGACATGGTTTTTGTCTTGTCAGGGCTGGCGCTGGCGTTTTTGGTAGGGGGTGCGCGGGATGGCGAGTGACCGGGCGATTGGGAGTTGGTTTCCCCAACTTTGGCGTTTGGAGGACTCAAAGAGTGCACAAAAAAGGGGCATTGGAAAAAAGTTATCCACAACTTCTCCTCAGGGCATAATTTGGATTGCCTCTGTTCACGGGGTGCCGTCACCATCTTCCTTGGTTCGCGGCTTTCCTGTTCCAGCTCCCCGCTCCTTCTCCCTCCTCCTCCGCGAACCTTCGGCCTCAGTGCCAAAACGATTCCCGCTCCAATGGTAGGTTCCCGTGTTTCTGAAACGGCTCGAGCTTCACGGTTTTAAATCATTTTCCCACAAGACGACCATCGAGCTTCTCGATGGATGCACCATTGTCGTTGGTCCCAACGGCTGTGGAAAGTCCAACGTTCTCGATGCCATCAAGTGGGTCTTGGGTGAAACCAGTGCCAAGTCGCTCCGTGGGGCCAAGATGGGAGATGTGGTTTTTCGGGGGTCCTCCTCCATGAAACCCGCTCATTTTGCCCAGGTGAATCTCGTGCTGGATAACAGCGCCGGGTCACTCAAGATGGACCAAAGTGAGGTCCAAGTGACCCGGCGTTTGTTCTCCAACGGAGACAGTGAGTATCTCATCAACAAGCAAAAGGCACGCATGCGCGATATCCATGAGTTGTTTCTGGATACCGGCCTTGGTGCCGATGGTTATTCCATTATTGAGCAGGGGCAGATCGGCACGCTGGTCAACTCCAAGCCCCGTGACCGCAGGGATCTTTTCGAGGAGGCCGCCGGCATCAGCCGCTACAAGGCCCGTCGCGAGGAAACGCTGCGCAAACTCGTCCGCACGGAGGAGGATCTCCTCCGCCTTTTCGATATTGTCTCAGAAGTTCAAAGAAGCTGCAACTCCCTGTACCGTCAGGCCAAGAAGGCCGAGCGCCATCGTCGTCTCACACGGCGCCTCAATCGCCTCAAGCGCCATCTCATTGTCCTGCGCCACCGCATGCACGGTGAGAAGCTCGAACAGTTGACCGGTCGCCTCAACAAGGCCCGTGATGAGTTCGAGCAGGCCAACACCAAGCTGGCAACAGCCGAGGCCGAACGGGCCGAAGCCACCCAGCGCATCGAGGAATTTCAGCGCCAGTCCCAGGAGCTCCAGCAGGAGCGCTACGACGTCCAAAACGCCGTCAACCGTGAGCAGCGCCGGGCTGACAGCGCCAAGCAGGCCATCGCCGCCATTGCGGAACGCCGCACTCTCATCGAGCGCGAGATGTCCTCCTCCTCCAATCGCCTTTCCATCCTTGAAAACACCATTCAGGCCTTGGAAACCGATCTGGAGCGGGAACGTCGCGAGTTGGAAACCCAGTCGGTTCAGCTGGAAACAAAAACCCGCGAACTCGACTCCATGCGGTCCTCAAGTGATGCCACCAATCAGGAACTGGCCCGCATGCGTCGTGAACTGGAAACCGAGCGCGCCAAGGAAAACAAGGTCCTGAAGGATCGCTCCGTTGCCGAGTCCCTCATTGAGCGTCTTACCCAGGAACTGGACAACCACGAGGAAACGGTCCAGCGTCTCCGCGACGAGGCAGCCCAGGCCTCCGAGGACGCCAGCAAGGCAGGCGAGGCCCTCGCCCAGCTCAAGGAAACCATCACCACCCTGCGCGAGGAACACGAAACCCTTCGCCAGCGCATCGCCCAAAGCGACCGCACCCGCAACGAACTCAACAACAAGCTTGAAGAACTCCTGAGCCATTACAACAAGGCGACCTCGCGCCTCAACGCTCTCCAGGAAGTTGAAGACAGTTACGAAGGTTTCTTCCGCGGGGTGCAGGTTGTCATGAGGGCTTCCCAGGAGGAAAAACTTCAGGGCATCATGGGTGTGCTTACCAACATGCTCAAGGTCCCCAAGGATTACGAAGTCGCCATCGAAGTCGCCCTTGGTGGTTCCCTTCAGGATATCGTCACCGTCAGCGAGCGCGACGCCCAGGCAGCGATCAACTTTTTGAAGCAGACCCGCAATGGTCGGGCGACATTCCTTCCCCTCGATCTCCTTCGCGACAACGGCGGATATGCCCACATTGTCGAGCGCATCCTCGGGCGCCCCGGTGTCGTCGGGCTGGCCAAGGACCTCATTTCCTACGACAATGCCATCGAACGTGCCGTCGATCGGCGCCTTGGCAGCACCATCGTTGTCGAGCAACTGGGTGCGGCCGTTGCCCTCCAGAAGCAGGGGCTCCGCAATCGCTACGTTTCCCTCGACGGCCAGCTGGTCGATCCCAGCGGTGTCATGTCCGGTGGTTCCCACCAGTCCCGCGGTTTCCTTTCACGGACCCGTGAGATTCAGGAGAAGCGCGAGGAAGTCGAGCGCCTCCGCCGTGAAGTCGAGGCCGCCCGCGCACGCCTTGCCGAGGCCAAGGACCAGCATTCCCAGGATCTTTCCCGGGCGGCGGAACTTCAGGCCCGCCTCCACGAGGATCAAATGGCCGAGGCCCGTGCCGAGCGCGATCTTGAGGCCGCCGATCGTCGCAGCCGGGAGTTGCGCAATCAACTCGCCAGCGCCGAGGCCCGCCACCTTCAGCAGCGCCACGATCTTACCCGCCACGAAGAAACCCTCGCCGTCTGCGATGCAGGGCTGGAGGAACTTCAGGGGCAAATCGTCACCATCGAGGATGCCTACCAGGAACTCGAAGAGGGCACGGTGGAGCGCACCGAGAAGCTTTCCGATCTCGCAGAAGAAGTCAGCGCTGGTCGTGCAACGGTCAGCGGACTTCGCGAGCGCGTCACCAACCTGGGCGCCAAGCTCGAGGAACTTCGTCTGGACATTTCCCAGTGGGGCAATGATCAGGAAGCCCGCGAATCGGAACAGAAGGAACTGGCGGAAAAGCGCATCGCTTCAGAACGTGAACTTGCCGGCGCCGAGGCCCTTCTTGGCCAGCTCATCAAGCAGGCCGAAGAGGTCGACGCCCGTCTCTCCTCCCTGACCCAGGACAATGAAGCCAAGCTCAAGGAAGCCCGCGAATCTGTTGCCGTCGTTCAGGGGCTCCAGCGCGACCGTAACATGAAGGAAAATGCCTGGCGCGAGGTCGAAGCCGAGACCGTCGGCATCAAGGCCCAGATCGATTCCCTCAAGCAGGACGCCCTCGATGAATTTGGCGAGACCATCGAAGAAATCGCCGCGTCCCTCGAAAAGAAGGAGGAGGAGGATTCACAAACCCTCGTCTCCCCCGATGGCACCGAAGATGGCGCCGAGGAAGCGGCTGCCGAAGAGGATGAGCTTTCCCCCGAGGATGAGGCGCTCCTCTCCGACCCGAAGGAACTTCGCCGGGAAGTGGCGGAAATTCAGGACCGCATCTCCCGCATGGGAAGCGTCAACGAAACCGCCATCGACGAATATCGGGAGCAGAAGGAACGTCTCGATTTCCTCACGGCCCAGCGCGACGACCTCATCGCCGCAAAGGACCAGCTCACGGAAACCATCAGCAATCTCGACGAAACCACATCACGTCTCTTCGCCGAGGCCTACGAAGCAATCCGCACCAACTTCCAGGAAAACTTCCGGCGCCTCTTCAATGGCGGTAACGGTGACCTCCTCCTTGTCGAGGAAGAGGGCCAGCCCGAGCCGGGCATTGAAATTTACGCCCAGCCCCCCGGCAAGAAGATCGGTGGCTCGCTCACCCTCATGTCCGGTGGGGAAAAGGCCATGACGGCCATCGCCCTCATGCTTTCCCTCTTCCAGTTCCGTCCATCCCCCATCTGTATTCTGGACGAAATCGACGCCCCCCTGGACGACGTGAACTGCACACGTCTCGTGAACGCCCTGCGCGACTTCGCCAAGACAACCCAGTTCCTCGTCATCACCCACAACAAGATCACCATGCAATTGAGCGACACCGTCTACGGCGTCACCATGCAGGAGCCGGGGATCAGCAAGCTCGTCAGTGTCCGCTTCAAGGATATCGACGAAGCGAACCTGCTCCAAAGCACTGGGTGATCCTTCGGGACACACCTCCGCATCCATCCGTCATTCATTCGTGGCTCCTCCCATTCCGTATAGGGAGGAGCCATGGTGTTGTCGGAGCCTGCCATCGGGACCGATAATTCCCGCAGGGGTGGTCAATGCGTCATTCCGGCTTGCCCTCATCGGCCCACACGGTCACCCAACTGGTTCCCAGTATTCTGGCCCGGAGATAATCGAACCCTTGAGCCCCGTAAAAATCCTCATCGCTGATGACGAGCCCGACATTCGCTCCCTTCTTGAAATGTCCCTTTCCCTGCACTTTGATGTCGTGGTGGCTCGCGATGGGCTTGAGGCCTGGAAGCTCTTCCAGGAGGAGCAACCGCGGCTTGTCCTGACCGACCTGAACATGCCCGGACTCAATGGGTGGGAATTGACGGAAAAAATCCGCGACCATGAGGAACTGGCGGACACCCCCGTCATCATCCTTACCGCCACCACCCAGGACACTGACCTCCCCCCCGGATTCTGGCGCATTGGCACCCGTGCGGACGCCTTCCTCCAGAAACCGCTGACCACCGATGAGATCCTTCAGGAAGTGCGCCGCCAACTGGTCAAGCGTCAGGCCCCCAACCCTCTTCCCCCGGGGAAGGGCCATTACTGAGGGGTCGTTTACCACTCAAAACAAAAATTAGTTCTGCCATATCGTTTTCTGCTCCTTGACTTCATCCCCCCAACCAGCGCATTCCCATTTCAGGATGGGGCTGATGGCCTTCATCTTCCTGTTCAATGACCCGGAGCGACCCCATGATCCTTTGCATTCGAATGTTCCACTCAACAGGGCGGATGGCCTTTGCCACTCTGGCGTTGTTGCTTTTTCTCCAGACGGCCGGAGCATACGCTGATGATGGGGTGGAGGAATCGTCTCCCCAACCCGACCCGGCGGCCCAACAGGGTTTCAGCGCCCCATGGACGCCTCTCCAGTTGGCCATCATGGGCGGAAGCAAGCTCTTCGATCGGGAAACGCCCGTTTATGGCTTGGGCCTTGGGCTTATTGGCGTCGACCAGGGAAACATGGTGGGTTTGTCCATGGCTCCTGCCTATTCGTCCACCGACGACATGACCGTCGGGCTCCAGCTTTCCGCCGGGATGAACAATGTCCGATCCCGTGCCCGCGCCACTGCCCAGGTCGCCCCATGGAACATCGCAGAACGGCGATCGAATGGCATGATGCTGGGCGTTGTGAACATGGGTCGCCGTGAATATACGGGCCTCCAGTTGGGTGCCCTTTCCAACAGCGCACGTGGCAATATTGCGGGCCTCCAGATCGCGGGTTACTCCAGCACCAGCGAAGCCAAGGGCAATGCCCTCCAGCTCGCCGGATTTCGCAGCACCACTGGTTCGGACTTCACCGGGGTCCAGATCGCCGGCTCCACCGCACGGAGCGATGGTGCCATGGGAGGCATACAGCTTTCCGGCTTCAGCAGTTTCGCCAGCGATGAAGCAACAGGGTGCCAGCTTGCCCTCATTTTCAATTCCACCAACCACCTCCGCGGGCTTCAGCTTGGAGGTGTCTATAACAACAGTAATCAGCTTGATGGCATTCAAATGACGGTCGGATATAATGAATCAGGCAGCGCGCGGCGAACGACCTCGCGGGGGATGATGCTTGCCGGCCTGACGAACCGTTCAAGAACGACGCTCTCCGGCGGCCAGATTGCCCTCATGAACACGGCAAGCCAACTGCGCGGCTTTCAATTTGGCCTGGTCAACCGCAGCACACGCATGAACGGCGTTCAAATCGGCCTCATCAATTTCCACCGCGGCAGCCTCAGCATGCCGCTGGTCAATATCCGCTGGTCCATCGATGGGGATGACGAGGACGGGGATGAGTGAGGGGGTGGGTTATGGTTGTCTATACAACCCTCAAAACCGTGCCTCCATTTCCCCCTTTAACCGTTCCACAAAGTCCCCCAGCGCCATGGAGCCGAGTTCGCCCTCGGTTTGGGAGCGCACCGACACCGCGCCGTTTTCCATTTCCTTTTCGCCGACGATGACAAGGTACGGAATGCGCATCATGCGGCCTTCGCGGATCTTGGAGCCGATCTTTTCTGCCGAGTAGTCCTTCTCCACGCGCACACCGAGCAGTTGCAGGTCGAGGAAGACCTTGTCGGCGTACTCCTCGAACTTTTCGCTGATCGTCAGAATGCGCACCTGTTCCGGTGCCAGCCAGGTGGGGAAGTTCCCCCCAAAGTGCTCGATGAGGATGGCCATGAAGCGCTCGAAGCTCCCGAAGATCGCCCGGTGCACCACCACGGGCATTTCCTCGGCGTTGTCGCGGTTGATGAATTTGAGGCCAAAGCGGGCGGGGAGCTGGTAGTCGAGCTGGATCGTCGCCGTCTGCCATTCACGGTTCAGGCAGTCGCGGACAATGAAGTCGATCTTGGGACCGTAAAACGCCCCGTCGCCCTCGTTGATGGTGTACTCCATCTCATTGGCGCGGATGGCATTTTCAAGGGCCTGCTCGGCGGTGTCCCATGTTTCCTTCTTCCCAAGAAAGTCATCGGGGCGGGTGGAGAGGAACACCTTCGCGAAGTCCATCCCGAAAGTCTTATAGACACGGCGGACGAGACCGATGAGCGCGGTGATTTCCCCCTCGATCTGCTCCTGGGCCAGAAAGATATGGGCGTCGTCCTGGCAGAACTGGCGGACGCGTGTGAGGCCGCTCAGGGTACCGGAAGCCTCGTTGCGGTGAAGGACACCCTGATCGTGGAGGCGAAGGGGCAATTCGCGGTAGCTCCGCTTGCGGTCACGGAAGATGAGCATGTGGCACGGACAATTCATCGGCTTGAGGGCGAGAATTTCCCGCTCGTTCCCCGTGAGACGAACGAATTCCCCCGGATGCTTTTCGAACAGGTTCCAGTGTTTTGTTGCAAAGGTTGGCGAGCGTCCCAGGAGGAGTGACAGTTTTTCCCCCGTCGACCCGGCCTTTGTATAGTCGGCCTCGAAGACCTTCAATTCGTGGGCGGGCACGGTGCTTTCCAGCGGGGCGTTCGCCGCCGCGAAATCCTCCAGCTGCTTCTCCGTCATGGGCTCGGCTTCCTGGCCGGGAACGATGAACATATCGTCGCGGTAATGACGCCAGTGCCCCGAGGTTTCGAAAAGATCCTTCTTGAAAAGCATGGGCGAGAAGACTTCCTGATATCCCTCCTCGCGGCACAGGTCGCTCATCATGCGGGTTAGAATGCGGTACATGCGGTTGCCACGGTCGAGCCAGATGGTCTCGCCCGGAGCCCATTCGTGGTGCATGAAGAGATCCAGCTCGCGGCCGAGCTTGCGGTGGTCGCGCTTCTTCGCCTCCTCAAGGAGCTGAAGGTAGGCCTGCAACTCGTCCTTGGAGAAGAAGGCGGTACCCTT
>JAFIGB010000477.1 GCA_020831705.1 Candidatus Sumerlaeia bacterium
GGTGCCCCATGGCAGCCTCCTTTATCTAGTCTAATAACTAGATGCAGGCCCCTGGCTTACCCCGTCAATGGGGAAATGCAGAAGAATCAAGCGGTGGAAAAAAAGAAGGCCCCTGATCTAGTCAAAGGGCCAAAGTCGAGAAACCGGGCCTTCCCCTATTGGAGGAAGACCCGGTTTGGTGAACTACTACCGTGCGGCCCTGAAGGCCGCGCCTGGGCGATCAGTCGATGCCGGGGAGCGCGGGGAAGGCGCTACGGACACCAGCCTGGAAGCGCAGGATCTGCAGCGGGTTGGCCAGTGAGTAGGGGTTCGAACCAGCAACGTTGAGGTTGTTGGGGTTCGGGATCACGTAGATGGGCAGGGCGCCGTTGACGATCTGGAGGGCGCGAACAGCGTCGCCAAGCTCCACATTGCCGTTGTTGGTGAGATCACCAAGGCTGGCGGTCATGCCAAGGTCAGCCATGAGTGCTTCATACCAATCAACATAACCGGAGCTGTTCGTGTCGGCGCTGAAGGAGTCGCCATCCCAGCCAGCGGGAATGTCACTGCTGAGGGGATCAAGGCCGGCTGCAACCATGACGCCGTCGGGAACATCGTTCGGACCGGAGGATACGGCGCGGAAGTCGGTGCCGAGGCGGAACTCAACAACATCGGGAAGGCCGTCGTTGTCGCGGTCGAAGGTGGCGACGACGTTGGTCTCGACGATATCAAGGCCACTTCCTCCGTGGGTCAGGTAATAACGGAGGCCATCGACAAGTGTCTGGGTACCAATGTCAATGTTGGCGTCACCGTCAATGTAGCCATCGTTGTTGGCGTCGGGTCCGTAGATGTTGCGATGCCAGTTGTGGCTCATGTTCCAGAAGGAAGCCACATCACCGGTCTGGCTGCCGGTCGGGGATGCGAAGACACGGACGGGGCTCATGAACATGTTGCCGTCGGATTGTGAACCACCGATGACCGCGTTGCCGGGGAAGGACCCACCACCACCGAAGCTGAAGGTGAAGCCGGAGACCGAACCCACGTTGTTGCGGGTGAAGGTGAGGCTACCGTTGCCGTTGAAGAGGACGACACGGTTCACACCATCGATTTCACCGTCGGTGAAGGTCAGGCTTGAGGAGCCACCCTGAAGGCGAAGGGCTGTGTTCGTATCAGTGATCTTCGTGTTGGTGGCGGTGATTGTTGTGCCACCCGTGGCGCCGAGGGCGATTTCCACGAAGTTCTTGATATCGACGTTGTCGGTTTCAATGGTGCCACCATTGCCGGCGACCGCGCCGATGGAAGCCTGTTCACCATCGAGGATGACATCCTCGAGGATCAGCGTCGCGGTGCTGTCGTCCAGAACGAAAAGCGGCGTGGCGAAGTTGGAAGTGGTCGGGCTAATGACGTAACGGTCAGCCTTTGCACCATTTTCTGAGCGGATGGTCAGTGTCTGGCCGGCACGGATGCGTGTTCCCGGGGGGAAGGCCTCGTCTTCGGTCAACTCATAGACCTCATCGTCACTCAGACCGACAAAGCGGTTGGGATCGCCCGGATCGATTTCATCGCCAAAGGCGTTGTAGCCCATGGCGAGGGTTCCACCACCGGTGGGATCGGAGAACTTGGGAAGGCCCGTCCAGTCGGGGTTGTTGACGATTTCGGAGGGATCAGCCTCGGGTGTGACTTCAGCGGTTGTCACGCCGTAGGGAGCGTAGCCGCTTCCTGTGTCAATAGCGGCGAAGAACTGATTATCGGGATCGCCAACGTAATGCAGCATCTCGATGCCTGTCATGCTGACTCCGTCAACCTCAACAACGGTGTCGAGGTCAAAGCGAAAGCCCTGGGGAGAGGCATCACCGTACAGACCTGAGCCCACATTACGGATCACAGGTACATTGAGGGAGGGAATACCGCTGTCAATGAATGTGTTGCCCAGAAAGACGTACACACGCGTATCGAAGTTGGCATCAGTGGAGGAACCGACCCAGTTACGGGCGGCGGTTGCCACATTCTGGAAGGTGTTGTTGGTGTAGCGAATGCGGGAACCGGGATCGGGATCCTGGAACTCACCGCTGCGGCTGTTTGGCCACAGGGCGATCATCGCATTGACTGTTTCCCCTTGAAGCTCCAGGGAGCCATTGAAGGTGTTGCCGGTGATGGTCATATCACTGCTGGTGGCGGAGGCATTGTCACGCCAGCCACGAAAAACTCCAGCCAATGTGACGAAATCATCGATATCAGCAGGGTCCACGAGGGGCCCCTCAGTGACGATTTCATAGGTGTTGCCGGAAATGAGGTGATTGTCCCACTTTCCGTTATCAGGGTTGGCGAAGTGGTAGTACATCGCCTCAATGTTGAGGAACCACGACTCGTTGGCGACAAGGTTGATGCGCTCGACGAGGCCCTCATGCATGATCAGATTGAACTGGTTATTTTCCACCGTAATGTTGGTCATGTTGGCAGAACTATGAATCGGATGCGCCCAAACACCAGCAGCCTGCCAGTTCGTGGCTGCACCACCGAGGACACCCGGATGGCGAACGTTGATGGTGTTGTTGGAGACCGTTGTTCCTTCGAGGGTTTGTCCGTTACCACCAACGAGGGCGATATTTGCGGTAAACCCACCGATTTCGATCCCTGTGATCGTGGTGTTGGTTGAGTTTGTTACATAAAGACCGTAGGTGTACCATCCGTAGGGACCCACAATCCCTGAACCGGGAGCAGCGGTGATCGTGTTGTCCGTCTTGCCATCGACTGAGATGAGCGAGCTTGCGGCGGTGAAGGAGTCGAGTGCGTGGCCGGCCGTCAGGTCAAAGGTTCCTGTCAGTTGCAGGGTCTGGCCCGGGGTCAGGTTGTTGATGGCATCCTGAAGACGGGTGAAGTCGTTGTCGGTTTCCGTCGGTGTGGTGCCCGTCTCGCCGGTGGAACTGACGAAAGACACGGTTGCCTGCGCCATTCCCGCCGTAAGGGCGAGTGCAACAATAGCACTGGCCGGAAGGAATTTTCTCCGCATTGCGGAAAGCTTGCTGTTTTGCTTCATGAGGGGTCCCCCTGAGTGGAAGAATGAAGGTGGTTTCTGTTCGAAATCCTGCGACGGCTCCGCCCAATCATTTTCGACGCCACGGCAATCTGATTGAGGGTCCCAACGTAGGTTTCGAGCTTCTTGGTAATGGCCAAGCGGCATCCTTGTCAACACCAAGTATTCCATTATTTCCACGCTCGTGGACTGGAGCAGCGACTTTCCATGGGAAAAGGTACGGAAAAACAACCTTTTTCGGCACCTCCAAGCACAAAGAAAATGCCGGGGGGAGACCAAGTCTCCCCCCGGCATTCCAGGGTCGGAACCAACAGGCTTAGTTGATGCCGGGAAGTGCGGGGAAGGTGTTCCGGACACCAGCCTGGAAGCGCAGGATCTGCAGCGGGTTGGCCAGTG
>JAFIGB010000343.1 GCA_020831705.1 Candidatus Sumerlaeia bacterium
GCATCGCTGTATGTTTGTTCCGGGGCCATCAGTGCCGGTGTGCCGGCGGGGTTGGGGGCGGTTCCCACCGTGGGGAGGTTAATCAATGGGGGCTGCAAACCGATATTCTTTCGGTATTCCAGCTCCACATCCTTGATGAGCACCGCAATTCCCCAGTCCACCAGAACAACTTCACCAAATTCACCCACCACCAACTGGGCTGGTTTCAAGTCCCGATGCACGACTCCCTTGGAGTGGGCAAAAGCAACGGCCTGCATCATGGAGATAAAGATCGGGAGGTGCTTCTGGAGGAACGCATCAGTCGATTGGGTGGAGAAATCCTTCGCGAGGATCCGTCCCCATGGTTCCCCCTTCACCAGTTTCATGGAAATGAGAGGTGATCCATCCTCGACCCTTGAGATGTCATGAATGGGAACGATGTTTGGATGATCGAGCCGGGCGGTAATGAGTGCCTCATGGTAGAAGCGTTTTTCGCGGTACCGCACACGTTCGGGGAACTTGGCATCATCGAGTTTTTTGTCGGGTGATACAGTTTTTACCGCAACGATGCGATCCAGGGCCACCTGTATGGCTGACCAGACAACCCCTTCTGATCCCCGGCCGATGATGTTCTGAAGTTGATAGGATGCATGGGGGGATTCGGGGAGGAAATCCGCAAAATCACCATCGTCCAGGTCTCGAGACTCGGGAGACAGGTCAACAGTCGGCAGCGACACCTCATCATCCGGAAGATGGAGGAGTTGTTTTTTTGAGGATGTTGGAGGTCTTATCGACTCTCTGGGGTCGGTGGGGTACACTCAGTCCTCACTGAGAAGTGATCTTTCATTTGTTCAACACTTCAAGGTTAATGCCTCCATCCGATTGCTTGCAATGGGAATCGGGTGGGGTAATTCCTCGAAAATACAGGTTTCAGTGCTCCACCGAAAAACGCATGTTCAGGACGGCTTTCCTTGCCTCGCCCGGCAATCACGACCACTCTTTCCACCGCTATGAGAGTCCTTTTCGTCTGCACAGCCAACATGTCCCGATCCCCGAGTGCGGAGGTCGTCTTTCGTATCCTCGCACGCCGCATGAAACTCCATGTGGAGGCGGATTCAGTGGGTGTTTTTACCGGCGGCGCACCGCACATTTCCGCCATGCGTCATGCCCTTGCCGTGAAGGGGTACGATCCCGGCGATGAAGCCAGAATCGGGCGACTCATTCAGGCTGATGATCTGAAGTGGGCTGATGTTGTTGTCGCCATGGAGCATACCCATCTGGCGGAAATCACCCTCGCTTTTGGGGAGCCGAGGCAGGCCCATCTGTTCATGGAGTTGGCGGGGGAAGGATCGACGGACACACCGGACCCCTACATGGGAGACTGCACGCCTGATGAGTTCATCGAGTGGGCCGAGCGTGTCGCCCGGGCACTCCTGAGCCGGGTCACCTGATTTACTTTTCCCGCCCCTGAATTTTTCGCCAGAAATCCGCTGATCTCAATCGCCCTTCCTGATGGAACTCCAGATAGCGCACAAGGCCATCGAGGGTTGCCAGGGCGTGGCCGCTGTCGAGGGATGGAATTGGCCGCCCACGAAGGCACTCCCAGATCGACCGCACTCCCTCGGGGGGGAGCGGTACGGAATCCCTCATATTCCCATGGAAATGTTCCCAATCGATGGGTTCCCGGGGCTGGGGGCCGCGATGGTGAATGCTGCCGCTTTCCAGCTGGAGCCAAAAGCAGGTGGGCCGTGGCTTGTCCGATGGCCAGGGGGTGGTCAGTTCCTCGTCAAGATTGGGAATATATCCCGATTCAGCCAGAATGAAGAGGAATGTGCGGCATGCGGCCATCGGTGCGGAGATGGGGGATGAGGGGTCGAGGGCATCGAGTCCCTCCAATACTGTATGGTAGATCCCCCTGGATTCCTGACCGGGGTGTGTGGAAAGCCAGCCGGCCTCGAGAATCAGGAGGGCGAGGGAGAAGCGTTCGAGGTCGACGATAAGTCTTCCCCGTTCCTTCAGCAGGGCCGCATCGCGTAATGTCGCCATGTCCCCCTCCTGTTTCATATTGAGGGTGACTTCCACCTGGGAGAGGGGCTGGAGGATGCCGCGAAGGGGGGATGATTTGCGGTTGATGCCCCGGACATAAATGGAGAGCCGCCCAAAACCGGGGGAAAGGGCGTGGATCACCTCCGAGGTGTTTCCGGTCTGGAATCCCTCGAGGACAATAATTTCCTCTTTCAAAATGGGGGACATGGCCGCTGGTGCTCCTCGTCAAGAACTGAGCCCCTGGGTTGGGGCGTGGGCCATGAAAAACCGCCCCGGTCAATCGGGGCGGCGGCAGGAAAGGTCTGCTTGTGTGTTCTGGTGTCGCCGTACTTCGGCAACTTCATCCTTGTGGATCAGGATTCCGTCGATGATGTATCCCTCTTCCACTTCCTCCTCAACGGCATGGAAACAGCGGTCAGTGTGGCGCCTGATTCCAAGGGTCTCCCCCGGGTGATCCTCCTGGCACCAAAAACCGGGAGAGGTCATCCGACGAAGTAATCGTAGGCGATATCGGGGTCGTAGATGAGGCGGCCGCAGTTGAAGCACTCATGAACGTCGTCATCGATTTCCGGAACCATGGCCGGTTGGCAGGTGTAGCAACCCTTGCAGACGCCCCGTTCCATGGGCACGACGGCGGTTGCGCCGAATCGACGGCGGGTAATTTCAAATTTGCGAGCCAACGTGGGTGAAAGCGACTGGGCAACCCGGACCATCTCCGGGGAGTCTTCTCCTTCGTTGACCATTTCATGGAGCCTGAGCAGTGCGGCGAGCGGGGAAATCATGATACGATCCTTTTCGGAACCTTGGTTAATGCGGTGCGTCGTGCACACCTGTCCTTCCCTAGCGGGAAAACGTGCCAACTTCTTCCGCGACACGCTTGGGGAACAACTTAAAGAGCTTTCGGTTGGAAGTCAAGGGTCATAGCCCCCCTGAATGTCGATTTTTAACGGCTCCTTTGGTAAAAAAACCAATAAAAGAATCAATGTGCCCCGATCCCTTATGGAGGGGTTATTCAGCCTCGGAAACGATGGAAATCAAGGCCAGCGAGCATTTTGGGGCATTCGGAGAATGGAGTGAGTGTCTCGCGGGAGGGCGTTGCAGGTGTCCCGCGCGTAATTTGTCTTTTCCTGATCAGTGACAAAAGCGTGTCAGCTCCCTTGGAGCGTTTTTTTTGCAGTGGGAGAAGCACAGTTAAACAATATCACCCTCCAGTGGAGGGTGATATTACAGTCCAATGGAGGAACTGTTACGGGATCATGCCCAATGATTGTTGATGTTTTTCGGAGCGAGGGAGGCGAATTCCCGGGCCTGTTCCGGGGTCATCGAGCGGTTGCGGTGATCGATTCCGAAGTGGCTGGCCATGAGCGCGAAGGCATCGGTGTTCTTGATAATCCCTGCCCAATCCTCCTGCCCGGGGCCCAGGGCACCAATAACAGTGATGTCCTCGGTGTGGGTGGAACCCGTCCATCCAATGCCGGTGTGGTTGCCGATGACCTGGCCAAGTTGGCCCGTAAAACTCCGTTGTTGAACGTGTATTTCCGCCAACTCCCGTTCTGCCCTCGCTGCGGCAAGAATCTCCGCATGCTCGTCCTTCACCTCGACACCGAAATGCTCCAGCACCAATTCCTGAATCAGCGCGGGGTCGGTGTTCTCCTTGTCCTCGCCGAGGAGCTCAAGGAGCTGATAATAGGACGCCTTGCTCTTGGCAAGACGGGCAAAGGATTCGTCGGAATTGATGTACGCCGGTCCCATCCCGTTGAGACCGGGGTTGGCGTTGCCGTGGTCGCTCGTGACGACGATCAGCGTGTCGGGGTTGCGTTCGACGAATTCAAGGCACACACCGACGGCGTCATCGAAGGCAAGCTGGTCCCAAAGGAGGGCGCCGCTGTCATTCCAGTGGGCGGCCCAATCCACCAGGGCCCCTTCCACTTGAAGAAGAAATCCCTTGGGGTTCTTTTCCAGGGAGGCGAGTGCCGCCCGTGTCATCTCCGCCAGGGTGGGTATTTCCTCGGTGAGCTTTTCACTCTGTTTTTGGTCGATGGTGTAGGGCACGTTGTAATTCTCGAAAAGGCCGAGGATCTTGTCCGGCGTTTCCCCCTGAGCGATCACCTGGTTGCGGTGCGTCCAGTGGGCGTATCCCTTGGCGACATATTCCCCGGCGAGATCACGATCATCATCACGCAGATCCTGGTGGAAGAACAGTTTGCCGCCCCCCAGCAGCACATCGACCCGGCCGAGATATTGTTCGGCGATGGTTGCCTCGTCATTGCGTGAATCCACGGCCGATGCAAATCCCGCCGGTGTGGCATGGGTGACCGTGGCGGTTGTGCCCAATCCAGTGACGTACCCCTTGTCGGCGACCAGCCAATGGATCGGCGTCACTGTCTCCCCATCGGGGAGCATGTTCAGTGCTCCATTAAAGACCCGGGACCCCGATCCCCACGCACTGGAGGCCGCGGCGGAATCGGTAACAAGGGAGTTGAGTGAGTGTGTGAGGAAAAAACCCCGAGAAGCTTTCTTGTTCTTCAGCAGCTCATAAAAATGAGTCCCCCGGCCACGGACCATCCGGGAAAAGGCATCAGCAAGCGACAAGCACCCGGTGCTCATTCCATCGGAGACCAGAAAGATGACCCGTCTCGGTCTTCCTGAACCCATGGCGGTGACGGTCATCGCGGGTCTGTTGCTCAAGGCGCAGGCCTGCGTCGTCCCAAGGGCTCCCAGGGCAATACCTGCCGCTCCAGTGGCTTTCAGGAATTTTCTGCGTGTTGTCTTCATGATCGCTCCTCAATGCGTGCCGGTCTGGTCGTGCGGAAAAAACACCGCAACCATTGTTGTCTGGACCACGGCGTCCCCAATGTAAAGCGTTAATGGGTGGACGGTCCCGTGCGGTACCTGCTCGATTTTAGTTGGATGCCGAGAACCTGCCAGCGTCAGAACCTGATGGGAATCCAGAGGAGGCGCAGGGTGAAATCGCCCTCGCGGCTTCCCCATCCGAACATGCCCCAGATCGGGCCGTGGGAGGTGGAGGTCACCTCGCCGCTTTCAAAGTCCGACCGTCGTGTTTGCTCCCAAAGGGCGCCTCCAAGGAGAAGCCTGCGGAAGCGGGTTTCCTCCGGATTGGCATCCTCCTGTGGGGGCGTTGAGTGGGCCTTCCACTGGGAGTAGCCGAGGAAGCCAAAGAGCGGCCCGTGCCCGAAGCGGTGCGTGTCACGGTCACGGTCGCGGATGCGGTAATCCGACCAGAGGATTCCACCGGGAACGCCTCCGAGGAGGAGCGGGGTGGCGATGTATCCCGAAGTATTTCCCTCGTTGGCCTCCAGCTTGATGAGCATCGGCCCAAGTGACCAAAGGAACCCCGTTTTTTGGGCAATGGCCTGGGAGCCATCGGGGAAGGTTTCGGCCATTCTGACCCGGCTCCACAGGAGGGGGATCCCGCTGGCTTTTATATCAACACCAAGGTCGAAGTCCCCCTCGGAGGAGCTTCCTGAAAGAAACGGGGTGTAGAAGGCCGAGCGGTGGGCGACCGGTTCGCTTTCACCGGGAAGATAATGGTAGTCATTGTAATTCACGGCCAGCGGGAGGGAAATCCCGATGGAGCCGAGAAAGCCGTCCCACCATGTGAAGCTTGTCGCTGCATAACGGCCATCAGGACGGAGGTTGGAGAAGTTTCGGAAGATCAAAATGGAGGGGAGGGGAAATACGGTCGAGCGTGTATTGACGTGGGGGGCTGACGGGTTGACCCTTCCCATCGCCTCCCAGGTTTCCTCGCTGATGGTTCCCCCCTTGTAGGGGAGTGTCTTGTCCCCAAGCTCACGACTGGTGAAGCTGTGGGTGCATCCGGAAAAAACGAGAACGGCAAGCAGGGAAGCAATCAGTGGGAAAAAGCGCACGGTGTCACGGTCCTTGGAAAAATCGGGCAAGTAGCCATCGGTGTTGTTTCATACCATCGCTCCGGTGGCAAACGATATTGCTCCCCGGTTTACGAGGCGCTTCTCCATGCGTGATCAATGAGAGAAAATAAAACCCCCGGACCTGGAAGGCGCCCATGGTCCGGGGGAAAATGGTAGGGAACAGTTTGCTTCCTGAACTTACTACTTCTTGAGCTGGCGAAGCAGCGTGGCGGAATGCATGGGCATTTGCCCTCCCTTGTAGCGCTGCCAGTAATCATCAACTGTACGCTTGAGCATGGGAAGGAGAATGACGCAGCCAATGATGTTGGGGAAGGCCATGGAAAGGAGCATGGCGTCGGAGAAGTCAATGACGGCATCCAGGCTTGCCACCACACCGATATAGACAAAGGCGACGAAGGTAAGGCGGAAGGCGATGACCGTCCGAATGCCAGTGCCCTCGCCAAAGTGGTCGAAGAGATAGATCCAGCCACGCTCTCCGTAGTAGCACCAGGCAATCATCGTACTGTAGGCAAACAGCACCACGCAGGCCGTGAGCACCCAGGGGAACCAGGGCATGACCGACTCGAAGGCGATCTTTGTCATGAGAACACCGGAGAAGAATCCTTCGGGGAGATGTTCGGTCGCCTCGGGGAGATAGGCACCCGTCACGACAATCACCAGGGCGGTGATATTGCAGATCAGGACGGTGTCGATGAAGGGTTCAAGAAGGGCGACAAATCCCTCGCGGACCGGCTCCTTGGTCTTTGCCGCAGCGTGGGCAATGGAGGCACTACCGAGACCTGCCTCACTGGAGAAGGCAGCCCGACGGAAGCCGGTGATCAGAATACCCAGGAAGCCACCGGCAACACCCTCATTGGTGAAGGCCAACCGGACGATCGTTGCGAAGGCACTCGGAACCGCCTGATAGTTGACAGCCAGAACGACCATGGCACCGAGAACATAGATGGCCGCCATGATGGGAACAATGCGGGCCGTGGCGGCGCCAATGCGGCGAATCCCGCCGATAATCACAATGCCCACCATGATGAGCATCAGGATGCCAAAGATGGAGGAGGCAAACTGATTCTCCGGGTCCAGCTCAATGGTATAGCTGATGGCGGCCCAGGCCTGGTTCACCTGGAACATGTTTCCTCCGCCAAGGGCAGCTCCCATGACCATGACTGCGGCCATGATGGCGAGTACCTTTCCGAAGGGAACAAAGAAGCCGCCCTTTTCCGCAAGACCCCGCGAGAGGTAATACATCGGGCCGCCGGAGATCGTGCCGTCGGGGTTTACCTTTCTATACATCTGACCGAGTGTACACTCGGTGAACTTCGCCGCCATACCAAGGAAGCCGGCGATGGTCATCCAGAAGACAGCACCCGGCCCACCCATGCTGATGGCAATCGCAACACCGGCAATGTTACCGAGACCGACCGTGGCGGAAAGGGCACTGGTGAGCGCACGAAAGTGAGAGACCTCGCCCTCATCATCCGGATCATCGTACTTGCCGCGGACCACTTCGAACGCATGGCGCAAGACCCAAATA
>JAFIGB010000344.1 GCA_020831705.1 Candidatus Sumerlaeia bacterium
TCATTTGATCCTCCCCGCACACGCGGGGGTGAACCGGATCCAAACCTTGATTTTCAGATATCGGTGGGATCCTCCACGCACCCGCGGGGGTGAACCGGTTTTCGGGAGGAAGGGCGTCCAGCCCATCATATCCTCCCCGCACACGCGGGGGTGAACCCGCCGGGGCGGGCTGGCGTGTCACGGGTGGTGCATCCTCCCCGCACACGCGGGGGTGAACCGGCAATGAAAATACGTTTCGCAATTTGGCACTCAAAGTCTATGTTTTTACGAGTGTTTTAAGTTCAAAATCCGAAACACGAATGATTTTGGGAGTATGAGGAGATTGGGAGAAAACGACATGCAGAAAATACATCAATAAAAGACATTTCCAACTATAACGGTTTGAGTCGCTCATATTAATTGATGCCCTCTGGTCGTGAGTCCCTTGTGTTTTGGGGTTTGTTTGAATCGCATTAATTAATTGCAGTTGGTGGAATGTTTGAATGGAGCATTGTTGCTCGATCGTATTGTTCTGTTCCGCTTCCCCGTACTAGTGTGGGCTCATTTGGGCTGTGACGGTGTCTGTCTATGTGGATTCGGATCGAGGCACTATCAGGTTGAGCAGTCTTGTGCGGCTCGGGAAAAGGGTTGGTGAGATGATTGAGTTCAGATTTTACACTTTTTTTTGCTGGCTCAGCGACTTCTCTCCGGGTAGTATTTTCCCCTTTGGGTAATTCATTTTTCTTGGTTTATGTCAGGCAGACGATCTTGGTCCGGCGTTGATGACCCACCCTACCTGAGACTCTTTGGGCACTTTCTTGTTGCCTCATGGGAATGGTCGGTTGCTTAATATCCCCAACTTACTTGGCCTCTCGCTGTTGTCCGCTTTGCTTTCCCGTTCATTTGAGGTCGAAATGAAAGGGTGGACTCATGTTTTGTGGGCGTTATCTTTTGATGATTATGATGCTTGGTGTGATTTATGTTCCTGCTTCAGTCGCAAGGGCTTCCAATGATGTTTTTGTCTCCTTTGTTGGTTTTGAAGGGGCGGATTATGGGAATTATACATTTCAAAATATTGAAATTACAAATGGTTTGGCGGAAAATAATCTCCAACGGCGAATTGATGGAACGAGTGCCCGGTTGAATTCCGTTGCAGGGTCTGCATTGACTTATGTTGGTCCCGGAGGGAATGGAAAAGTAGGCGGGGTTGGGACTGTCTCTTTTGATTGGCGACCATGGACGGAGGGAATTGCGGTCAACCATGAGGTTCAGTACCGGGTCGGAAGTGGTTCCTGGTCAACGTTCGGCGTGATTCAAACTCCCGGTGATGGGGATTTGGTTGTGCCGCCGGTTTCACATTTTTCGGGTGATGTGGATGTGCATTTGGATGGAGTCCAAATTCGTGTCATCAATATTTCTGGTGATCGATTGATTATCAATAATGTCTCGATCACGGATTATGATGGGGAAATATATGATCCATGGATTTCTGTTGAAGCAGGTTCTTTTGACTTCGGCTTTATTGATCTTTTTGAGGAGTCTGTTCAGGGGATTCCAGTTAGTAATATCGGAAGCGATCTTGGGTTGATCGTGTCGGATGTTTCATTTATTGGCGATGATTCGGAAGTGTTTTCTCTTGCGACTTCACTCCCATTATCGATTTCGCCTGGTAATACAGAGATGTTGCAAGTTCGATTTCGCTCGCAGGGTTTCGTGTATGATTATGAAAATGTCTCCATTGAATTGACTACAAATGCTGATAACCCTGGTGGAGATTTGGTTACAATACCTCTTCAGGGCTCGGTTGTGGATACTCTCGGAGGGCAGGCGTTGGGGATTCTCGATGATTATTCCGACGGTCTGGGGCTTTCGTATCTCTTCGACATGGAACCGCAGTTTTCGGTGGGGGAGGATCCCTTCTATGGGACAACCCAGTTGGTGGCGATCACGAATACCCTGACGACGCCGAACCATTCGTATGCATCGACGGATCTTTCCGTTGCCGTACCGGGTTGGGAGTTGAATTCGGCGCTGGAGAACATGTGGATGGGGTGGATGCGGTTGGCACGGCCGAGTCCCGGGTGGGGGGAAACGCAGTATGGCGTCGGGGCGGTGTTGGCAGCCGATCGTCCGGATTTCAATCATCCCTCGGCGCAGGGTTATGCGCTGCTGTATCGGGGTGGCTCGGTAGGCGAAATGGCGATTTCACTGGTTCGGTTTACCAGTGGCATCCGTGAGGGCACGACGGAACTTCCAGCCGGGTGTGTGGAAATTGCTGCCGCTGTGCTTGATCCGGGAACTGATGGTTGGAATTACAGGATTCATTTGCACGACACGGGAATCTGGGAAGTGCGGCTGGTTTCAGGGTCACCCCTGCCGGAGGCTGCAGCTTTGGATCCAAACAATTACACCGGTGGTGTTGCGGTAAGCGCAGCACCCGAGACAACGTTCACCGGCAAGGATTACAAGTATGGAGGGTGGGTCTGGGCCCACGGCGGCTCGGATAATATACTGAGCCGGGCGTTTTATGGCAATCTTGGGGCAGGGATATCCGGGGTTGAGGACACCTCGCCCCTTGAAGTCGTGTCTATCACGGCCATGGAACCTGCCAGTGGCATCTCCACCGGTGAAAATATTACGTGGGAAATTGCCTTCAACAAGGAGATCGTACCCGGTTCCATTTATGCCGAGGACCTGGAGTTAGTTGCCACGGAGGGCGATTTGGCGGGTGCGGAGATCGTTGATATTGTCTATACCGACTTTGATGTGATTCATGTGGAGGCGTCCGTTGGTTCTGGCGACAAGACGCTGGCATTGTGGATCCCCGAGGAGGCACGGTTCGAGGATCGATTTGGAAATGTCTATACTGATGACATCACAGGAATCGAAACCTTCCTTGTTGACCAAACGGTGCCTCAAGTCTCCTTGGGCACACCTTCCCACTCCATTACCTCGGCGGGGCCGGTCGATTTTCCCGTCAATTACACCGATGCGGATGTTGTCACATTGGATAGCTCGTCCGTGGAAGTCATTACCACCAACACCGCCGTTGGGTCGGTTTCGGTGTCCGGATCAGGTGTCGAAGAGCGCGTTGTCACCCTGAATGATCTTTCCGGCGATGGGGAGGTGGCGATTCGCATCCTCAGTGGAACGGCAGCCAGCCCAGGTGGAAACCTGGCCGGACCAAGCACCCTTTCCGCGCCGGTCATTGTCGACAATACAGCCCCCGAAGTGGACTCCATCACTCCGAATCCCGCGATTCCCCTGGCAGCATTGTCCACGATTTCGGTGACATTCAGCGAACCCGTCACACTCCCTGGCCCCGGTGTGCTCACAGTCGAAGGAAGCATGGCGACCACGGTGAGTGGAAACGGCCCCGGACCCTACGTCTTTTCCGGGTGGAGTGTGCCGGAGGACGGACCGGTTGAGGTCGCCCTCGCAGGTGGCGGGATCGTCGATCCGGCAGGAAATTCCATGGTATCCACCCAGTTGAGCTATACAATCGACTCCAGCGCCGTTGGTGCCTCCATCACCTCCGCGACTGTTGCTGCCGACGGAGCCACAAGCCTGACGGCCATTTCCCTCACCATCACCTTTACCGAGGACGTGGCGGGGATGTCGACTTCCCTCTTCGGGGGAAGCGGGTATTCCATGACCTCCCTGGAGGGATCGGGTGATGTCTATACAGCCACCGTGGTGGCGACCGACGAGGGATTGATCACGGTGGAGCTCCCCGCAAGCGCCGTGACCGCAACGGACCCTCCAAACAATGGGAACTCCCCGGCGAGCTTTACCTTCATGCATGACGCGACACCGCCCTTGGTCCATGCGGAAGTGAATGCGCCCTCGTCCTTTCAGGAGGATATTGTCGTCAGCTACACCGCCGAGGACACCCTTTCCGGGATCGAAGTGGTGACGCTGAAGGTCTGGACGCCCACTGCAACCGGTTATCTGGCCGTGGATACCTCAATGGAAACGGAGGACTCCTTTGTCTATACGCCCGAGGAACCGGGCCTGCACCGGTTCCTGGTGGTTGCAAGGGACGCCGCAGGAAACCTCTCGGAAGGAACGCCAGAGGATGCCCTGGCGGTAAGCGTCGGCATGGAGGAAAATGGCCCCCTCGCCCTTGAAATACCGGAGGGATCCAATGTGGAAGTGACCTTCCCCCTCGGCCCCGACGTGGGTGTGACCCTTGCCTTCGACACCGTCACCAGCGCCAGTGTCCTCTCCGTGGAGCGACTGTTCGGAGCAGGCCAAACCACCGATTTCGCCCTCGATCCGGACCACCTGGCCGGTCAATACTTCCGAATCCTCGACCTGGGGAACCTCGTCTTTGGTCAGGCAACAATCACCTTCACCATGACCGAGGCGGACTTCGGCAGCGGAGTCGCCAACCTCGCAGCCCTCACAACCGTCTATACAATCCGCAACGGCACGCTCACCACCCACCCCCTCACCCCGGACGGCAACGGCGGCCTCGAAACCTCCGGAATCACCGAGTTCTCCGACTGGCACCCGGGAGCAGGAAACCTGGGAGTGACCGACTGGTCAGCCCTTGATGAGGAGTAGATGTTTTAGTGGGATGGTTGTTATATGATGGAGAGCTTCCAGGATGGGTTTCTGGAAGCTCCCCATACCCGAACGCCCTGGATCCATGTCACTCATGCCCGCCGACACGCTAAACTTCGAAACTCCCAGGGAGCGCATGCAACGATTCGGCGTTCAGGTTGTTGACTCGTACCGTGTGCTCCGACTTCCACCGGCGGGACAAACTCATCCCCCTGTCAGGAACCTCTGAGAACGGAGCGGGCGCGGCGTATAGACTATCCATGATACCCGCTTCAATCCGTGCCAGCAGGCGCCGTTCGCGCTGAAGCGGCCCCACGAACACCCGGAAACTCGTGATTTGCCGCGCTGCCGCCCGTTGAATCTCCTCGCGTCGCTCTTCGAAATCGGCCGCCCGTTCTGAAGACAACTTCTTGCCAAACGACCCATGCCAAATTTCCACTCTCCGCCCTCGCCTCAATTCTTCTGGATCGAAGAGGGTGAAGAATCCTTCTCGATGGGCGCGCGTGTGCTCCCGAAGGCGGGTAATGAACGTTCTTAATGTCTGTCCCGCAGCGTATATAAGGTATCCCTGCTCATACGGGACCGTCCAAAGGTAGATACCCGCTTCGCGTGCGACGGGTGAATCCTCAAGACGAAGACACCCATCCACCGCCTCCACCCCCGGCCACAAAAACGGCCCCTGCCACTTTAACCCATCTTTACCCGTTCACCTCGAAATTCGACTTTTTTCTGGGTGTTTTTTCTCGTAAGTCCTTTGCCTTCAGTACCCCCATACCTCCAAAACCTTTGTAGTGCCGACCCACCATCTTGACAGCGTCGCCGGGTTGGGGGAAGCTCCCTCCACTATGTTCCTGCGCACGAAGACCCGGACAAA
>JAFIGB010000345.1 GCA_020831705.1 Candidatus Sumerlaeia bacterium
CCTGCGCGTCGAGGCGGGGGGGGCGGGGGGATGGTTTCTTGGCACAGGGAGGCCCCGGACAAATCTTCGTGGGTGCTCCCGTCAGTTTCCCATCCTGATGGGTGGCTCTTGTTTGGTCGGGTCGGTCAGTCCAGTGCGTCCCTTGCGAAGGAAGAGTTCAAAATCCAGGGACTTCCCATGGGCGACTGACTTCTGGGGGTCGGATCGGTATAGCGATATCGCATGGATCAGATCCACGAGCGCCTCAAGGTCCGCGAGCGATACCTTTTCAGAATCTATACGACCCGTTTCCTGGTTCATGTTGTGGTAGTTGCGAACAGGGATACAAACTCCACCGACGGAAAGGCCCGCACGGATCATTGGTGTGGCCTCGCAGGTGCCACGGTCCATCAGTGCCCTGCTTGCGTTGATTGCCCCATCCAGTGCTGCAAGGTGGCATCGGTTGACAACGTGGGGATGGAAGGTACTTGCCTGGTCACCCACCCTGACAATGGCACCACCGCCCAACTGAACCGACGGTGTCTCGCCACTGATCTCGACGGATATAAAGTCACCATCGAAATTGATCAGAGAAGGCGCTTCCTCTTCTGCCAACAGGGCGAGCAGACCACAAAATCCGGCTTCCTCGGCACGGGTGAAGATCAGGGTGATATCCACCGGTTCAAAGCCCATCGACAGCCTCTTGAGGGCGGTCAACATGGCTGCACAACCGGCGAGGTCATCACAGGCAAGCCCGGAAAGGATGCCGTTCTCCAGTTTTGCCGGAGGAACATCCCAGACTCCAATTGCCGGAACCTCGATGGGACCGGCCACTTCCACGGTGATTGCCCTGTCATCCGTATCAGGCCGATTTCCGCTGGCCTCGAGAATAACAGCCTTTTCCGCCTCCAGGCTTTCATGCGTATAGATGCATATTGAGGAACCGGGAAAGTACTCGTCCCTGACACGACCCTCAAAGCGCCCATGAAGCAACCCGCCTCTATTTGGAGTTGGATCCTCGAAGAGAAATCCCGGGTGATCAAGGTGGGCCACGAAGGTGACCGGACTGGCCTCCTCGTGGTCCCGCCGAAGTCGGGCAATACGGTTACCGAACCGATCAGTCTCGACTTCGACCCCCTTGATCCCCGACAGGATTTCGTCAACGAGACGCATCATGCGGAACTCGCCAAGGGGGACCGAGGGAACCGAGGCGAGCTTGAGAAAGATGTCGGCAACCTGGCTCAAGGGTTAATGCTCCCCTGGCTTTCACGCTGGGTCCGGATGATGTCACCTTCGGAAATCGTTCCGTTGGTGGGGTCGTAGGGGATATAGATGTCAAGACCCGGAACGATCGCATTGGCCGAATCACCAAAGATCACGTCGCGAACCTCGTTGGGACCCAGCGATGCCAAGACCCAATTTCCCTGGGCAGGCACGGCAAACTGAAGGAGGGCGGCCTGTGTTCCGGCGCCGCGGCGACCGTCCACATTTGATTGATAATAATAGCGCCAACCAGCTGTGGGGTTGGTGGGTTCGTAGGGTGAACAGTTACCGCTGGAGCAGGGGGTCCACGGAGACTTGTTGTTCGGCGGCGCGGTGGGATACTCGAAGTCCCCAAGAGTCCTGTCGATGAACGGGTCGCTCATCTGGGCGGTGGTAATATAGGCCACCGGGGTGGAAAGATTGTTCGGCACAACACGCAGGACACCGGTGACGCCAAAAAAAGGCGTGGGTGGGTACCTGTTGTGATCCACGGCGTAGGATTCAAGAGCCGTGGCGATCGTCCGGAGATCAGCGCGGGCACGACTGACCTTTGAGCGCGTTTGCGCTTCGAGGAAATTCGGCACCGCAATGGCCGCAAGAATGGCAATGATGGCCACGACGATCAACAATTCAATGAGCGTGAAACCGTGGTTTTTGTGGGTTTTTCCTGAAAATTTCAAAGAGAACATTTGGATGATCACCTTTCTGGTGGTTTGCTGGGGGTCAACTTACCCATCTGCGACAAAAACCATAGCTTTTTTTCTTCCTTTTAACAAAAATAATTTTTGTTCACCCGGATTAGACGATAGCGCTCGGAACTCAATCTGGCACCCAAATCGTTCATTTAACATGCTTTACGGTCCTATTTTTGGACCGCCTATAAAGTTTTATTGGACCACAAAAAAACGTAAACAAAAATATCCTTTGCATTCATCGGGGAAAAATCCTAACCCATCGGCCATCAGAATTCCGACTTGGGTGGTCTCCATGAACTACAAACAACTCGAAGCAATCGTTTATGTCGCCCGCCACGGCACCTTCCGCAAGGCCGCCGAAACACTCTATTTCGACTCCCCTGAGGATGAATATATCACCCCCGAGTCCATTCAATACCGTCTCAAGCAGCTCGAATCGGAACTTGGCGTCACCATCTACCGCAAGCGCCGGGGCTCCTCGCGGGTGCAACTCACACGGGAAGGCCAACTCTTCCTTCGCGAAGCCGTCGAGGTCTATCAGCGCATGCGCGAGTGGCAGGGCCTCTTCCTCGAATCCGGCGGCAACAGTCTTACCTTCGCTTCCACCCAGGCTGTCATTATCCACCGCCTGATTCCCGCCATCAGCAGCTTCCGGAAAGCCCATCCAAATGCCCGGCTCCGCATCCTGAACCTTTTGGACGAGGCCATTGAAAGCGAACTCCTTGCAGGCCAACTCGACTTCGCCTTCGCAGTCCGCTCGCCCGATTCACCGGACCTTGAGTATATCCTGTGGCGTAAAAGCAAGCTGGTCCTGGTGACACCGAAAAACCACCCCCTTTCCAGCCAAAAACAGATTCGCCTAAAGGATCTCGTCAACGAACCCCTGGTGGTCCTTAATCCGGATGTACGTGGGGATCGCGACACCCTTAACCGCGCCTTTCTGCGGGCCGGGGAACCAAAGCCAAACATTGTCATCGAGACAAGTAACTCGGAAATCATCACCGCCATGGTCGAGGCCGGTGTGGGGTTGGGTATCATGTCGGACACTTCGATGAACAACCAACCCCGCGAGTTGTGCGCCGTACCTGTTGCCGACCTTCGCAGCGAAAGCGAGGTCGGACTTCTCATTCGCAAGGGCCAGTATCTCAACTGGCATACCCGCGAGTTCCTATCCACCCTCGATCCATTCTTCAAGAAGTGGATCAAGGAAAATGCCGGCAAGACAGACTCAAACAGCCAGGAGGATTCCCAAGCATGAAATACCTTACCGTAACCTGCCTTCTTCTTTCCGCCGCCCTCTCCACAGGATGCAAAATTCGCCCGTACTCCCCCGCTGGTGAAGCCCCTTCTCCCAATGGGAAGGGCTCATTGGTCATTGCGGGGGGAAGTGTTCGCCCCACCAATGAGGGTCTCTATCGTGCGGTTCTCGACAAGATCCCCGAGGGCGGCACCGTAGTCATTCTCCCGACGGCATCAGGTGTCCCCGAGCAATCCGGCCCCCAGGCAGTCGAGGATTTTTCCCAATATACAACCGCACAAAATGTGGAACTTGTGGAAATCACCCACACGACTCCCGAACGCGCCAATGAACCTGAATATATAGACAGAATTGCCGCGGCCCGTGGTGTCTATTTCACGGGAGGCGACCAATCACGCATTCTTGCCGCCTTCCGCCCCGACGAGGGGGACACCCTTGGCATGACAACCCTTCAAACCCTCCTTCGCGAAGGGGGCGTCATTGGCGGAACCAGCGCCGGCGCCGCCATGATGAGCGACCCCATGATCCGTTGGGGAACCAGCCCCGAGGCCCTCCTTATCGGAGAATCGGATGCCCCGGACCGGGGAGTTGGCATCACAAGGGGCATGGGATTCTTTCCCTATGGACTTGTTGACCAGCACTTTTGGGAGCGGGGACGCATCGGTCGCCTAACCGTTGCCATGCGCGACCGGGATATACAATGGGGTTGGGGCATCAATGAAAATCGGGCCCTTGAGGCCAACCTGGAAACGGGCATGTTGCGCCCCGTTGGTGGTCACCAGGGAATCATCGTCGTGGATCGTCGCCAGGTCGAAAACCCCGGCCGCAGTCACAGGAACATCCGCATCAGTCTCCTTGGCGATGGGGATGAAATGAACGCCGAAACAGGAAGTATTACCCTTGCCGGCGATCGCATTCCCTTCAACGGCCTGGAGAATCTGGACCTGGAACTGGACGGCTCCATTTGGGAACGGGGACGCTTCAAGAATTTCCTCCAGAACTTTGTCGCATCCAACGTCTCCTCGATAGACATTGAGGAGCAGGGTTTCCTCCTCCGGTTCAGCCGGGATAACATGACCCTGGTCGCAGGAACAAACCACGATGACATCGCCACACTTTCCGCAGTAAACATTCGATGGGACATTATCGAACTGGACGATGCCGAGGAAAAGGCAGCTGCCATCCTTTCGGAGATCACCGCGGAAAATGACTAACCAACAGTCCATCGCCGACAAGATGCCCTCCACCGTATCACTGCTGGTCATCTTTCTTTTCGTAGCGACCATCTTTTCCCAAATACTTCCACCGGGACAA
>JAFIGB010000355.1 GCA_020831705.1 Candidatus Sumerlaeia bacterium
ACCTACGAGAAGTGGGCGCTTCCGATTTTTGCCGGGACGCTCCTGCTCATGGTGTTGGTCTCCCTCTCGCCGCTGGGTGTGGAGGCCAAGGGGGCGCGAAGATGGCTGCGGGTTGGGCCGTTTACAATTCAACCCTCGGAATTTGCCCGTATTGGCCTGGTGATTGTCCTGGCGCAAATGCTCGCTGCAAAGCGGGAAAACCTCAATGACTTCGTCCGTGGGCTGCTCCCGAGTATCGTCGCCCTCGGAATCTTCAGTGTTCTGGTGGCGCTCCAACGGGACTTCGGGGCCTTTGTGGTCATGGGGCTCGTTACTGTTTCGTTGTGGCTCCTTGCCCATGTAAAGCTGCGGCACCTGGGAGTTCTCATGATTCCAGCCGCTGCCGCGGTGATCTTCCTCGTCTTCCAATACAGTTACCGCATGAATAGAATTCTATCCGTGCTTTACCCCGAGCGATTTGCCGACACCATTGGATACCAGCTTAACCAGTCCCTGCTGGCGGTTGGTTCCGGGGGGATGTTTGGCCAGGGTCTTGGACTTGGCATGCAGAAGTACCACTTTCTGCCGGAAAGCCACACGGATTTCATCTTCGCCATTGTCGCGGAGGAACTCGGTTTCGCTGGTGCTGCCTCGATGGTGCTGCTCTTTCTTGCGCTGGTGCTCATCGGGATTCGGATTTCCTACCGCGCCCCGGATTACTTTTCCGGACTGCTTGCCGCCGGCCTGACCCTTGTCATTGGATTCAGCGCCTTTGCGAATTTCCTGGTGGTTCTTGGTCTGGCGCCCACGAAGGGGCTTCCGCTCCCATTCGTGTCCTACGGGGGCTCCTCGCTCATCGCAAACCTGGCGGCAATCGCCATGTTGGTGGCGATTTCCAATCACTCCCTTGAGGTTCGGGGAAGCAGGGAGGTCGTGTAGCATGGCGAATGGACCCACTCTCCTCGTTGCAGCGGCAGGGACGGGGGGGCATATACTTCCGGGAATTTGCATCGGACGGGAATTCGAGGCCACCGTGCCGGGATCCCGGGTTGTCTATCTTTGTGGATCCAAGGAAATCGAGCGGGAAATTTACCGCCGTGAAGGCATCACGCCCGTCACCTTCCCGAGCAATTACGGCTCCGGTGGGCGGTTGAAAAAAATCACGGGTCTGGCGTCTGATTGCGTCCGAAGTATCTCCCTCATTCGAAAGATTCGCCCCTCGGCAGTTCTCGCCATGGGAGGAGCCATTTGCGCTCCTGTCATCGGGGCGGCGTGGATTCATCGCGTTCCGTATTTCCTCCATGAAAGCAATGCGATTCCCGGGACGGTCGTGCGCAAGTTTCATCCCCGGGCGTGCCGTGTTTTCCTTGGGCTTGGTGGGCTTGAGGGAAGCAATGTGGTTCTTACCGGGACACCGGTCAAGCATGGTGAAAGTCAGGTGGGGGAGCGCCGCACCGTCCTGTGCGTGGGTGGAAGCCAGGGGGCACGGCGCCTGAACGGAATCTTTGTCGATGCGGTCAATTCACTTCCCGGGGATGTGGCTGATCAGTGGGATTTTCTCCTCGTCTCCGGGCCGTCCAATACGGTGGAGAACCCGGGTCGCGTCCGTGTTGAACCGTATATCACGAATCTTCCAGAAGTGCTTTCGGGGTCGGCGTTTGCAGTGACCCGTGCCGGTGCGGGAACGCTCGCCGACCTGGCCGCATTCCGGGTTCCCAGCCTTCTGGTGCCCTACCCCCATGCGAAGGATAACCATCAGGAGGCCAACGCCCGACTGTTTGAAGCGGGAAATGCGGCCATGCTATACAGGGAGTCGGATCTGACAGCGGAACGTCTTGCGACCACCCTGGGGGATGTCCTCACCGACACCGGGCGACGGGAGCAAATGGGGGAGCGTGCCGGTGACTTTGCAACGCCCGACTCGGCCTCCGTAATTGTCGCCGCCATGGTGGGGTGTCTGGAGCATGGGATGGTAAAGCCGGATCATTCGACGGCCAAAGGAGGGTTCCCCCATGGGCGTGCTACCTGAAAGCAGGGTCGCGGGACGACTGGACAAGGTGCGAAACCTGGCCATTAAATCCGCTCACTTTATCGGAATTTGTGGCGCGGGGATGAACCCGATTGCCCAATCATTCCTGACGCTGGGCATCAGTGTCAGCGGGTCGGACCAGGATCCCTCCAAGGGTGAAGTGTTGCGCCAGGCAGGGGCGATCCTCCATGGGAGCCATGTCGCCTCGAATGTGGGGACCCCCGATGTTGTTGTCTATTCAAGTGCCATTCCTGCCGACAATCCCGAGATGCTTGAAGCCCGCAGGAAGGGGATCACGCTGCTCCATCGCAGCGAGGCCCTTGCCGGGTTTTTGGCCCGCAAGATGTCCATCCTTGTTGCCGGTACCCACGGCAAGACCTCCACGACGGCCTTTCTTTCGCTCATTCTTGCCGAGGCCGGAGCGGATCCGTGGAGCTTCGTCGGTGGCCGTGTTCGCGAATTTTCCGGAAATCTTCGCCTTGGAAACTCCGACATTGCCGTGGCCGAGGCGGATGAAAGTGATGGCAGCTTCCTTGTCCTTCCCCGGGAACATGCCGTGATCACCAACATCGAACCGGAGCACCTTGATTACTGGGGGGATGGCGACACCCTGTTCAATGGCTTTGTCGACTTCATCCAGGGGATTCCCGCCGATGGCCATCTTTCTGTCTATATCGACGATCCGGGAATTCAGCGTCTCCTTTCCATGACCGGCGCGACGGTGATTCCCTGCTCGCTGGAGGATCCGACCTGCACCTGGTACGCCGGGGAGATCAGCGGGAATGGTTCCAGCTCCAGCTATACACTTCACCATGGTGGTGCCCCCATCGGGCGTGTGCAGGTCGGCGTGCCGGGAAGGCACAACATCGTCAACTCGTTGGTTTCCTTCGCCCTGGCACACACCCTTGGCTTCCCCGTCGAGAAGGCCCTCAATGCGCTGAAGGATTTCCGCGGCGTGGATCGTCGCTTCACCCATTACCCCAGCAGCGGGGGATGGTTGGTCATTGATGATTACGCCCATCATACCACGGAGATTGCGACGACGATGGCGACGGCCCGCCTTCTTGCTGATGAACGTGGTGGAAGATTGTTTGCAGTCCTTCAGCCCCATCGCTTCAGCAGAACCCGGGAATTTCTCCATGGATTTGGTCCCTCCCTGACGGGGGCGGACGAGGTTGTCGTCATGGATGTCTATGCAGCGGGGGAGGCATTTATCCCCGGTCTGGACGGTAAAGGTTTGGCGAAGGTGATCGGGGATGTCTATCCAGGAAAAATCCATATCGCCCCCGAAATCGAGGACGTGAAAAAAATACTGCCACCGATGCTGAAAAAGGGTGACATTGTACTACTGCTTGGCGCAGGTTCGGTTACCAGGCTGGCGAACCTCCTTGCTCCCGCTCCTATTACGCCTGATGTTCCCGTTCCGGAGGTCAGTTAAGTATCATGGATCGTCTTGATCGATTCCGTCCCCTTCTGGAGCTCAATGTTCCCGGGCTCCAATTGATTCCCAATTTTGACATCACGATGCGCACGTCGATGAAGATGCGTTCCACGGCTGCTGTCTTTGCCGTGGTGGAGCATCCCATTGCCCTGCGTGCGTTGTTGCTGGCGACACGGCAGCTTGAAGTGCCCGCCTACCTTCTTGGCGGAGGGTGCAACACCCTCTTCGCAACAAGTTTCTTCGAAGGCGTCGTGTTCGCCCTCGGTCGCAACTTCAAGGAACTCGATCACGCCGGTGGCAATGTGATCCGCGCGGGAGCATCTGTAAAGCTGCCCTCGCTGAAGCGCTTCTCCCACGAATGCGGCCTGATGGGCCTTGAGTTCCTCGAACGTATTCCGGGAACCGTCGGCGGTGCACTGGCTGGAAATGCAGGCGCGGGAAACTGGGGTCTTTGTGATTTCGTCCAGCGCGTGATTGTCATGACCCGTGAAGGCTTCGTCGCCCCGATCGAGCGAGGCCAGTTCCGCTATGGGTATCGCCATTCCGAATTGCGCGACTGCATTGTATTGATGGCCGACTTCCAGCTTGAGCCCCTTGATCTGGAGGAGGCCCGCCGTCGTGAGAAGGAATATATCGACAGAAAGGGCACCCAGCCCTACGATATTCCCTCAAGCGGGTGTATCTTCAAGAACCCATTGGATCCCCAATCGAAGAAGTTGGTCAGCGCGGGGAAGGTCATTGATGAGATCGGGATGAAGGGGTACGGAATCCGTTCGGCCCGCATTGCGAACGGCCATGCGAATTTCTTCGTCAATGAGGGGCGCACATCCCGTGGCGAGGATTTCCTCGCCCTGATTTCCCTCGTCCGGGATCTCGTGCATCAACGCCGTGGAATTGACCTTGAGCTGGAAGTCAACATCGTTGGTGGCCCGTTGAACAGCGCCGTATTGGTCTAGCCATGGAGGCGGCATGAGACGACCCTGGAAACGTAAATCGGAAGCTCCCCGGTTGGTTCGCAAAAGGAACCACCGGGAACCCGTCCCCGCCGAGCCAAGTCGGCGGGTGCGTCGCTATTTACGTCTCGTGAAAAGGTTTCCCTGGGCGGTTCCCGGGGTGGTCGTCCTCGTGGGGATCGGCATCGGCGTCCATCACTTTATCTACTCCTCGCCCTTCTTTGAAATATCGGAAATTGAACTTTCCGGACTTGACCGCACGACCTCGGAAAAGTTGCTTCACTCGATTGAGGAATATGCCTGGGTGATGGAGGGAACGAGTCTTTTCCTCGTCGACGTGAACCTCGTGCAGGAGGCCGTCGAGCGTCTTGTGACCATCGAATCGGCGACCGTGACGCGGGAATGGCCGAATCGCCTGGTGATCGACATCAGTGAAAAGCAACCCGCGGGGATTCTGGTTTCCGAGTCGGGAAGCCACGTCTTTACCCGCGAGGGATCGCTGTTTGCCGAGACGACCGTCCGCGACTTTTACGACACCAAACTCACCATCCTGACCGGTGCATCGGTGACCCATGATGAGGCCGGGATGCGGATTGATTCGGCGCCCTTCATCACCTACCGGGAATTTGTGGAAGTTTTTCGCCGCGCCAACAGTGAGTTGCTTGACACTGTTGCCGAGTTTCAATGGCATGATGACCGGGGGCTGACATTGCAGCTTTCTTCCGGCAGTCTATACCACTGCGGATTCCGCTCCCCCCGGGAGGTCGGCCCCCTGGTGGAAACATTGGTGAAGCAACATGAGGGCAAAAATGCCGCCCCCATCGAGGTGAACCTCTTTTCCGACCATTCCATTGCCATCGTGGAGCGCGACCTGCCCGAGACTGTTTCCGCAAAGAGACAGCTCGCCCTGTCCACCACTTGGAGACACGGAGATATACAGCCATGACACCGACAAACCCAGTGGTCAATCCGCCCGATTCCATCACGAACATGCGCGAGGGAGCGCGCCCCTTTCGCGTGTCCCGCAAGCCCCATCGCAAGATGACCTTCACCGGGCTGGACATCGGCACGACAAAGATCTGCGCCCTCATCGGCGAGATTGACACCACGGGGCTGGTGACGGTCCTTGGCCTCGCCACGGTGCCCAGCCAGGGCATGTTGCGGGGCGTGGTTACCGACCTGGATCAAACGGTGAGCAGCATTCGCGAGGTTATTTCCCGCGCCGAGGAAATCGCCAAGGTCCGTGTCAGCGATGTCATTGTCGGGCTTGCCGGTGGGTATATCCAATGTCGGGAGCTTCGCGCGACGGTGAACGTGACCAACCCCGAACGGGGAATCAGTCGCTCCGATATTCGCCGGGTCATCAGCAAGGCCATTGATGGCCAATGTCCCGAAGGTCAGGAAGTCCTCCACCAGATTCCCCAAAGATATCTCATCGACGACGGGCCGATCCTCCACCCCGAGAAGTTTTGTTCCCGGGAATTGGGGGTCGAGATGCTCATGGTCTCCGCCGCTGTGACGGCAGCGCAGAACATCGTCCGTGCGGTGGGGAATGCAGGTTTCCGGGTCTCGGGGATTTACCTCGAACCCCTCGCCAGCTCCCTCGCGGTTCTCAACCAGGACGACAAGGAACTGGGTACCCTCCTGATAGACATTGGCGGGGGAACGAGCGACGTGGCCATCTGGGCCGGTGGAAGCGTGCGCTATACGGGCGTCGTGCCCTTCGGAGGCGACTCCATCACCGAGGACGTTCACAAGGCGATGCGGATCAGCCGATATGACGCGGAAAACCTCAAGCGCAACAGCGGGCACTGCCTTGTTGAGGCCATCGACAAGACGGAAATGATCGACGTTCGCGAGGCCCTTACCGGGAAAACCACGCATCGCTCCCGCCGCGAGCTGGCCAATGTCATTGGTTGCCGGGCGGAAGAAATTCTGGAACTCGTGAAACACAAGGTCGAACGCATTCCCGCCTGGCAGGATGTCCACGGTGGCATCGTGCTCACCGGCGGGACCTCCCTGCAAAAGGGGATCGACAAGCTCGCCGAGGAAGTTTTCAACAAGCCCTGCCGCCTGGGGCACCCCACCGGCCTTTGCGGCGTTGCCAGTCTCGCCTCCAGCCCGATCTTCTCCACCGGTGTGGGTCTTGTGCTTTATGGTGTCGAGCACGAGAACGAAACCGACCTGCTCCATTCCGGCATTATTACCCGCTGGATTGCCCATATTAAAAAAATGATCGATTGGACGGGGTGAGTTCCCTCCTCTTAAATCTCCCTTCCCCCCTCGCAACCCTTGACCGCCTTCGGCTGCTCCATGCTTATTTGGGCCCCGCCCCTTGTGGGAAATGAAAAACTGGAGCCCTTTTTTGGCAAGCGACGAAATTCAGTCCCCCGGCACACCCGGAACCAAAAAGACCAAGCAGGCCAAACGGCGTAAGCCCCTCACCAGGGAAAATTGGGGAGTCATACGCCGAACACTGGTTTATGCCTGGCCGTTCAGGGGCCAGATCGTCTTCGCCCTCTTTATTGGGATGGTGTCGGCCATGCTCACGGCCGCCAGCCTCCTGATGCTCATTCCCGTCCTCCAACTCATCTTTGAAAACCATGCCTCAGGCCGTGTCATGCGGGTCGACGAGGCAGGGGAAGTCCAGCGCGTTCCCCAGGAAGAAGTCATGTGGCGCGAGGACAATATCACCCAGGTCACCAACACCATTGAGAGGTTACGCCAAAAGGCCGAAGAGGACCCCTCCTTCATCAGCAGATTTCAGTACCGCTCGGAAGTTCGCCTCCAGAGGATCAAGCTGGCATGGTATGAATGGGTCTACGAGGTCGAGGAAAAGGCGATCTATTACATGGCGGTGGTGTTGCTGATCGCCGTCGTTCTCAAGGGGATTCTCTTCTTCATCTCGCAGTACATGTTGCAAAAAAGTTTCTTTTTGGCGGTTCTCAGGCTCAAGACGGACCTTTATGAAAAGTGTCTGCATCTCGACATGCCGCACTTTCGCAAGTTCACCAGTGGCGATCTTATCAGCCGCCTGAACAACGACATCCGAGCCGTCCGTACGGTCTTCACCACGATGATGAGCGAGGCCGTCCTCGCGCCGTTTAATATCATATTCCTCCTCATGGTGCTCCTTTATCTGAACTGGGCACTGACACTGATTGTGATCTTCGGCCTGCCACCGATCATCTTCCCCCTCATGTATATGGCCCGCAAGCTTCGGCAGATGGGGCGTCGTGATGAGGAGGAGGATGCACGGATTCTGGACTTCACCCAGGAGACAATTCAGGGCCTGATGATTGTAAAGGCCTACGGGGCGGAGCGGCGGGAGTTGCGGAAGTTTCGCCTCCTGAGCCGGGAACTGGCGCGCCGTCAAATTCGCCGTGAGCGCATCCGTCTTTACAGCCAGCCCTTTGTGGAGATCGTCGGCAGCCTTGCCATTGCGATTATTCTCTGCGTGGGTGGTTATCTGATCCTGAAATCCGACAGCGCGTCGATGACCCCCACCGAGTTCATCACCTTCCTCTTCGCGCTGACCCGCTTCTACCCACCGGTGAAGAAGGTCGCCAATACGATTGTCAAAATGCAGAAGGCGGTGGCGAGTGCGGACCGTATTTTCGAGGTGTTGGATACCCCCTCGATCGTCATGGACAAACCCGGGGCGAAGGCAATCGCTCCCATCAGTGACCGGATCGTGTTTGAGGGTGTCACCTTCGGTTATGACGATGAAAAGCCACCGGTTCTCAAGGACTTTTCCCTGGAAATTCCCAAGGGGCGCAAGTTGGCGATGGTGGGGCGCACGGGCGCGGGCAAGTCCACCGTCGCCCGGTTGTTGCCCCGTCTGTACGACCCTCAGGAGGGGCGGATCATCATCGACGGGGTGGACATCCGCGATGTTTCCCTGCGATCGCTTCGCAGCCAGATGGCCGTGGTCTCCCAGGAAACGATCCTGTTCAACGACACGGTTGCTGCGAATATTCGTTACGCCAACCCCAGGGCCAGCACCCAGGACGTGGAACGTGCGGCGCGGGCTGCTTATGCCCACGAGTTCATCGAGCACCTTCCCAAGGGCTACAAGACGGTCATTGGGGAACGTGGCGGGCAACTTTCCGGCGGCCAGCGCCAGCGCCTTGCCATCGCCCGGGCGCTCTTGTCCAATGCGCCCATCCTGATTCTCGACGAGGCAACCAGCGCCCTTGATAATGAGTCGGAGGCGATCGTCCAGCACGCCATCGAGGCGCTGATGGAAAACAGGACCGTGATTATGATCGCCCACCGGCTTTCAACGGTACGGAAGGCGGATGAAATTCTTGTTCTCACGGATGGAAAAATCGTGGAGCGGGGCACCTATCAGGGCCTTCTTGCCAAAGGTGGTGAGTTTCACCGCCTTGTCCAACAAGCTGAACTTCTCGACAAGTAGCCGCTCCGAATGGCGGGAGGGCTTGATCCTTCCTCCCCCTTTGAACCACTCTTCAAGGCAGGGGCGAAGTCACCCCACCCATTAAACGAAGGTTTGATCCATGGCGGAATCGAAGGAAACCCTTCCAGTCACCCAGAAAACCCAGTCGGTTTTGAGGCTCTCGGAACGCGAGGCAGGCAGGTTGCGCCACAAGGAGGTGCGATTGGTCCACCTGGTTCTGGCGATGATTCGCCAGGGGAGCTGTTATGCCTGCCAGCTTTTCCGCACCTGGCATGTGGACCTGGACAAGATGGTTGCCGACCTGGAGGAACTTGCTGGTCCCCGCGATCAGGAGCGCATCCAGGAGGAAATCCCCTTCTCGTCGGAAGTCGCCCGGTTCCTCATCGAGGTCAACGATATCAGGGTCAAATTCGCCAATGACTGGGTGGGGACCGACCACTTCATGCTCCTTCTTACGGCCAATGGGGAGCATGAGGTCAGTCAGGTTCTTTCCCGCCACGGCATCATGGAATGCAGCGTCCTGCGGATCATCCGCGAGCAGGTCCCCGAGCCGATCCTTGCCAGTCTTCCGGAAGCCGACCTCGTTCAGGCGCTTTCGCGCAGGGGACTCCTTGATGTTGCCGAATCGGTGATCAACCGGGACATTCATCAACCCGATGAAGTGATGAGTGTCCGGGAGGCCTGTTTGAGGGCGGGACTGGATGAAGCGGCATTCTTGGAGATTATGACGGGGGAACTCGGTTTCCCGATCCTTCGGCCCACCGATACGATTGATGAGCAATTGATTTCCGGTTTTCCCGGACCATACGCCCAGCGCCACCGCATTTTCCCCCTGCGCAGGGAGGAGGGCCGATTGCTCCTCGTTTGTGATGATCCCCTGCGCGACGACCTTCGCTCCATCGAGGAGGAACTATCCGCAACAATCGCCTGGGTGGCGGCGTCGAAGGACTACATTGACGAAATATTGGGTCGATTTTATGAGATTTGAATTTCGGGTGTAATTTCCGGGAGCGATTTATGCTTAATTATTGGCAGTTTGATAAGGATGACCCCCCACATTGTCCTATAAAGATATCATCAAAAAGCTCCGTTCTGGAGTGCAAACTTCCCGACCCACGTTCAACCCCGACCTGGTTGATACGCAGGAACTGAATTCGGCACCCAGGGACCCAAAAGTAGCTAAGTCCAAGGAAAACAATGATACATGGTCCGAGCTTGAGGAGCACCACCTCGACCGGAACTCCACCCCGAACACCCCGGTGGGCAGGATTCATGGGATCCCGGCGAGCTCGAAATTTGGTGCGAATCTCGATGCCAGGGATGAGCAGATCGAGCGCATTGAGGCCATGTTTGGGGAATTTGGTACCACCATATCTGCGTATATGCTTACACAGATGCTGAGCCATGGGGGCATCGCCCGAACCATTCAGAGGCTTGGGCTACGCACCAGGGGGCGCGAGGGAGCAGACATGATTCAGATTGAGAACTGGATCCTGACCAATGGGACTGAGAAGTTCTGCTCCGTCATTGGCATCCGGTCCAAGGTTCACAATAAGGAAGCAGCCCCCCCCGTCGAGGCACCGTCCAGCGAAGAAGGGACTCCCTCCACGTCACAGTCGTCCCTTCAGGTTCGCGAGATGAATCCATCCACCGAAAACCTGGAAATCGGTCGCCATAAATTAACCGCCGGTGGGGTGAACCGCCACAAGATCACCAGTGCTCCCAGCCGAACCCACCAGGAGAAGATTACCTTCAAGCCCATCCAATTGGGTGAGAAGAAGCCCGATCCCGTGGAAGAGCCGAAAATCCCCTTACGAACTCCAACCCCGACACCCCGACAATCCCAAGGGTTCCAATTTTCCCCGGGATCAGGTGGAAAGCCCCGACCGGGAACCCCCGGAAGCACCGAGGGTGGAAAGAAGTAATCGGGGAATCATCCGCCCCCGATCAATCACCCAAAACATAAATGAGAAGTTCCCAGAGAATCAGTGCCGCAGCCAGGATGGCGGCGATGAGGGCCAGTTTGTGGCCTCGTTCCAGTTCAGTGCGGTTCTTGAGTCGAAGCCACCCCAGAACCCCCAGGGCAACGGCAGTTCCAGAGAAGATCAGTCTAAAGAAGAGAAGTGGTCCCGTCGAGATCACCCCGAGGACCAACATTGACCAGGCGTGGATGGCAAGCCAACCCAAGGGAGGACGGAAGACGACCTTGTCCTTGAAGATGTAGCTCTTGGGATCCGCCAGTCTTTCCTGCCTCTGGCGCTCGGCCTCCCTGGTTTTTCGCTGGATGACGCCGGGATCCACGGGGAAGTCCATCTTCCCGTTCCATTCGTCCCCAAGGGAACCCATCGGTGCCGAGGCGCCGGGGTGAAAGGTTGTGGGAGAAACCTGGCTCGTTTTTTTGCGAAAACCCATGGTGGTCCTATTGTTCCCCCGGGCGGAATTCCGCCAATTCGAGAAGGACTCCCTCGGGGCCGTGGAAGTAACAGAGGCGTTTTCTTCCGGTGGCATGTTTAACCAATCCGGAGGGGACGGCAGCAGGCGGATTGACAAAGGAAACCCCGGCATCCTTCAGGCGCTTGTATTCGGAATCGAGGTCATCCACGCGAAAGGCAAGATGGCGAACCCCAGGCGTGGACGGAATGGAGTTCTGTTCCATGGGCTGGCCGGTTTCGGGGTGGAGAAACTGGAGAAGCTCCAGGCGTGTCCTTCCGTCGAGTTCCAAATACACGCAGTCGGCAACGATCCCCTCGATCCCCGTGACCTGCTCGACCCATTCCCCCTCAAGCCTCGCTCGCATCGTTTCCCGAAGACCGAGCAGATCCCGATAAAACTTCAGGTTTTCCTCCAGGTCTTTAACCACAATGTTGATATGATCGATATTCAACAGCATCTTTGGGGTGGCTCCTGGCTGGGTGGAATTCGGAGGGAAAATATCGAAATGGAACCGTGCACCCACGGAAACGGTTGCACAGTGATTGTCATCACGCTAATTGAGTTGGCCCAATGAGGGCAAGGGGTCGTGCAGGCCCCCGCCCCCTGAAAATCCCCCCGGAGGAGGACCGGCCATTGAGTCGCCGTTTTTTTTGTCCACTGAGTCTTGCAACGATGATGTGTCTTTCCGTATCCCTTGCCCCCGCGAGCGATGCGCAGGATGGCGCCACCAATGAAGCAACCACCACCCAACAGGAGCAGAGCGAGCCGATCGTCACCAATCGACTCGGTCATCACCCGCACATGGTCGATTATACAGTCGATTTTGGAAGGGCCAATGGCCCCAATTGGACAGACGGAGAATTCACCCGTTCCAGCGAAACCATCGACCAGTTCGGCGATTCGATTCTGATCCTCGATGATGACAGGGACCGTTTTCCCCGCAATGGAACCTGGGTCAGCAGTGAGGTGGAAACCCCCTTTACCTTCACGGAATTGGTTCCCTCCTGGATGCTCGACACCCCCGAGGACACGGGAATCGCCTTTGAGTTTCGTGTTCGGGATCATGAATCCGGGGATTGGTCCCCGTGGCTTTACCTTGGCCAGTGGGGGAGGACCATTCATTGGCCCGCACGGACGATTCGGTTCGACCATGGCCGTGTGAACACCGACTACATACTCCTCCAGCAACCTGCCGATGCCTACCAGGCCCGCGTGCGGTTGTATTCCTACGATATTCCAACCAAGGAAAATCCCCAACTGACCCGCCTGTCGGTCGTCACCTCGGGAATTATTGCCGATGACAACGAGCGCGCCCGTTTTCAGGCATCGAACATCCTTTCCACCGCGGATTGGGCCCGTGACATTCGTGTTCCCTTCACGGCGCAGCGCAGCAATGGCCCCGAGATTGGCGGATCAACCTGTTCCCCCACCTCGGTAAAAATGGTCATGGATTTTCATGGTGTGGAACTTCCGGCCTTTGATGTCGCCATGGAGATCTACGACCGCGAATATGGCATCTTTGGCAATTGGGCCAGGGCGGTGGCGTTTGCAAGCTCCCATGGCCTTGATTCCCGCCTCACACGAATTCGTGACTGGAATCAGGTGAAGGAGTACATCGCCGAAGGGCAGCCCATCATCGCCTCCATTCGATTCGAGGAAGGCACCTTCCCCAGCAATCCCATGCGGCGTACCAATGGGCATCTCATTGTCATCCGCGGTCTTACCCCCGAGGGGGACGCCATTGTCAATGACCCGGCCCACATTGAGGTCGGTGATGGAATTGTCTATAACGCCGAGGAGCTCGCCCGCGCCTGGATCGAACGCGGCGGCGTTGCGTATATCATCGGCCCGCCCAGGGAAGTCGCCTCACCAACGGAGGGGTGACCACGAAGTCGCCCCCTCCCCAGCTTGCAGGCGTTTGAATTACTCCCCGCTGACCACCGGTGTCAGCGGGGTTGTTTCTTCAAAGTGGATCAACGCATCATAGCGCCGTGTCAGGATGCTGGGCACCCATGCCTCGTTTGGAGGGTTATAGACAACCCCAATGGCCCGTTGCATGCCGGGATTGAGAAAGGCATCCCCCCGCGAGTTTTCATCGAAGATATACAGGACCGGGGTTTCCGGCTCCGTGGCCCTGATCTGCGATTCGAATGTCCCCGGGCGTGGAGCGACAATATCCATCACCGACATACTCGCACCCCATTCCCTGCCGGCGACAACCTGTCCTGTGGACTTGGAAAACCCGAGGATAAACACGCCATTTTCCCCCTGGCTTTGTCGCATCAGGTGACCGATGTTTACCTCACCCCGGGCGGACATATTTGTATAGTTCGAATCACCGACATGGGTGTTGTGCGCCCAGCCGATGCCACGACTTTCCGGGCCGTACCGCTCGGCAAGGCGTTGAAATGCCTCATGCATGTAGGTGGCCCGGGCGTTCCACGAACCACCCCCCTGAACGAGCATTGCCCGGTACTGGCCTTCGGCTCTTTTGATGGCCAGGGCATTTTGCTTGATGGACCAGGTTTCCACGTCGGAGTCCCCGGCGGCGATCCTTGCGCGGAGCAACTCCGCTGGCGCGGCGATTTCCTCGTCCAATTGGGGGCCACCCTGGGCCAGTTGCCGTGCGTAGGTAACGAAACCGTCGTCGTTGTTTCTGAACGGCTCGTAACTTTCCTGAACTGCCTCAAGGTTTTCCGGATCATTTTCTGCGAACCATACAAGGACTGCATCCATCGAGTCGAAGGGATCCTGCATGTCGATCCCATACACCCCGGCCCGTTCGTCCTCGGGAAGATCTGCATTGAACTCACGAAGCCACTCGATAAATTCGGCCCAATCCTCATTGGCCCACATCCATTGGGGCCAGCGGGTGATGTTGTTCCGCATGATGGTGCGCGCGTCAATATCCTCGTCGGTTCGGTGCTTTACATATTCATTGAATCGATATATCGCCTGCCAATCGCCTTCCACGGCAACGAAGCGAAAGCCTTCCTCCGAGATCAGGTGCCTGGATATACGATCGCGCCACTTGTAGAATTCGTGGGTTCCGTGGGTTGATTCCCCAAGGAGCACATGGCGGCGATCGGCCATGGCTTCAAAGAGCGGCCCCAAATCATCAGGTGAAGGGACGGCAATGGCATTTTGTTCGAAAAATTCCGGGTATGTGGTGGGTGCCGATTGCTGTTCCGGTTCCTCCGCCAATACAGGAAGGACGGGGAAAAGTGCCAGAAGCGTTGTTATTGTTACTGTCCTGAGTTTCATAGTGTCGTTCCTCCTCTTCTGAAGTCATCCTCTCACAAGCGGGTCGCAAAATGCAAGGGTGGAGAGGCGCAGGGAATGGCAGCGCCACTTTGGTTAAATGCACCAAAATTGCCTTTTAAAATTGCGGTTGACGGGAAAATGCGCGGGACGCAACCTCCCACGGTTTGCAGGCTGGACCTCGGGAACAGAAACCCACTGAATCATCCCCGACTCCATTTTCAATCCCAGAAACCCTTCCCAGGAGCATTCCCCCGTGCGACGATCAACTCCATGGATGCTTGCGCTTTTCCTTCTCCTCCTGATTGGCAAGACACCGGCAGAAATTTCGATCCATACAATTGGTGATCTTCAGTCCATCGGCGTGGAACCAACCTTCCCCCTTGATGGCGATTACCTCCTGGAGAACGACATTGATGCCGGATCTGTTTCCAATTTCCATCCGATCGGGACGGATTCCACGCCTTTCGTTGGAACCTTCGATGGTCAGGGCCACATCATTCGCAACCTTTCCATCGACTTCCCCACCAGCGATTCCATTGGCCTTTTTGGGTACATTGATGGAGGTGCTGAAATTCGTAATCTTGGAGTCCTCGATGCAAATGTCATCGGCCAGGACATGGTTGGGATTCTTGTGGGGACAAACTCCTTCAGCACGGTGGATGCGTGCTATACATCGGGGTTTGTGACCGGCGGTGAGTCTGTCGGTGGAGTTGTCGGTGCTGCCCTGATTGTCTTCGGCGAGGTCACCAACTCCTACTCCTTCGCAAATGTGGAGGGAGATCAATACATCGGTGGTGTTGTCGGGCAGTCCGCCCTCGGAATAACATCGAATAATTACTCCCGGGGATCGGTTTCAGGGCTGGACTATTTTGGCGGCCTGATTGGTCTCAATAACGCCTTCATCGAGGATTCCTATTCCACCGCCCTTGTGGACGAGGATGGCGGCGGGCTGGTTGGTCAAAGCACCGACACCGAATATGTGGAATTTTCCTACTGGGATATGGATACCAGTGGCAGGACACTTTCCGAAGGTGGCGGGGAGGGGCGTGACACGGCAACAATGACAACGGTGCCCTACCCGGCCAATGTTTACGAGGGGTGGGACTTCGCGGATTCGTGGACCACCGATACCTTAAATCTCAACAATGGATATCCGTTTCATGCCTGGCAGACACGGCAATTCACCCTTTCCTATGATGCCCAGGAGGGTGGTGTCATCGACGGCCCCACAAACCAGAATCGCATTCCCGGTGCGGATGGTGCACCGGTCACGGCAACAGCGTTGCCCGGTTTTGCGTTTGCGGGTTGGTCGGATGGGGAGATGGACGCCACCAGGGCCGACACGCGCGTTGGCGACAATCTCAATGTCACGGCCAACTTTGATGATATACAGCCCCCTGTCTCCCAGTTGATGACACCCGCGAAAAACACCATTGTCGGTACCGTGGTGGAACTCGACTTCCACGCCAGCGACAATTCCACCGCACCCATCACCACCACGTTGTATGTACAAGGCCCGGGGGATGCCACTCTTGGTGCGGCGTCCGTCCAGGCGGTTGGAACAAGCGGAACACTTGTCTATACGGTTACGGAAAGCGGATACCATCACTTCGCCACCCGGGCAATCGACGATGCAGGGAACGAGGAGGCAACCCCCGCCTCCCCGGAAGTCACCCTGATTGTGAACATGGTGGAAAATGGACCGCTGACACTTCCGCTCCAAAGTGGTGACATGGCGACGACCTTCCCCATGACCAATGATTTGGATGTGATCATCGATATCAGCGACGCCGACACCCCGAGCAGCATTACCGTTCAGCGGATTGTTGGAAGTGCAAGTCCCGGTGGGATCCTCGACGCCGACAAATTGATTGATGAGTATCTTGTCATCACCGGCGATGGAATTGGCAATGGATGGACGGCGGATCTTTCATGGGCCTTCGATCCAGACAATGCAGCCACGATCACAGGCACCCTGGATACTGTCTTTCAGTTCGACGGAACGACATTGTTGAACCAGTACCCGGTGTCCCCGGCGGGGGATGTGATCACCGTTACAGGCATCACCGAATTCAGCGAATGGTACGCCGGGGATGCCTCCAGTGATGTGGAGGACTGGCATTCCCTGGATGACTGATCAGGTGAAGCCCCCCGCGTCTGGTTTTTTTCGCCACGTTGGGGGCTTCTTGCCCTTGTCCCGGGGTATCATGGT
>JAFIGB010000362.1 GCA_020831705.1 Candidatus Sumerlaeia bacterium
GGGGCGAAGCGCGCCCCGAACTCATAGGTCGCTGCGACGATTGCGAGGGGGAAGGAGGGCTTGGGGGCCTTCGGTCCTGCCTTCGGCACATGCTGCTTCAGGGCGTGAAGGATCTCATCGACAAGCTGGAGGGGATCACATTCACGGGTGATGAAGGGATCCGGCTGACCTGCCGCATGAACACGGGCAACCCCCTTGGAATACCGTAAATACAACAACGGCGAGGGAAGGAGAAGGGCGGGTGGATCCCAACCACGACCATCACCAGAGAGAAGAATGGCCGCACCCACGGTTGGAGGAGTATGTTGTGTCATGTGATAAAAAGTCGTCCCTTTGTGGATGCAATTGGCCTGCCCGGAGCCCATTAGCGGGCATCAGCCCTAAGGGCGCAAGAAGTGGTATCGCCGTGATAATGAGTATTTTTTTTCCCACAATGGGCCAATTCGGGCCTTGTGGAGCGTTGCACGAATGCAACAACCGGGGATCAAGTAGGATTTCTGAATGAAGTTCTCAAAAGCGCTCAATCAAAGTCTCGATGGAACATATTGTACTAATGCCCTTTGTTTCATGGACTGACACCATCCAAATTACTCCCCCCGTCAAGTGAACGGCACAATGAGTAAACTTCTGTGTATTGGGGGGATAAAAAAAACCCGGGGATTGACCCCGGGCTTTTTCGTTCCCTGCTCAGGGGAAGCGCCTCTACACAAAATCCATACATTGCACATTCGGTGCCAAAAAAATCAACAAGCAGGATGACAAGTCATGGTTCCACGGGTCTTTCGTCCAAAACCGCTTGATAGACGGCTGAGAGACGATCGCACATTGTTTGCTGGCTGAATTCCTCCCGGGCCCTGCGCAGTGCCGCCTCACCCATTTTGAACCGCAGGTTGGAATCGCTCAGTAACTCCCCGACCGCCCGCGCCAGAGCCCCGTCATCACCGGGGGGGACAACACGCCCGGTAACGCCATCCTGGTTGACGAAGGGAACCCCTGTCGGCAGATCGCAGCAAATCGCCGGGACGCCAAGGGCCATCGCCTCGACCATGGAAAGCCCGAATTGCTCCCCGGGCAGGTGGCTCGGCATGACGAAAATATCCGCCGCCGAAAGATGGGCCACGACCTCCTCATCGGGCAATTCGCCGAGAAACTCCACCCGGTCGGCCACCTCCAGTTCCCGTGCGAGGTGCTGGAGGTTCTCCTTCTCCGGCCCCTCCCCGATGATGAGGAACCGCACGGAGGGAAGACCCCGCATTGCGGAGACCATGAAGTGAAGGCCCTTGTAGTATCTCAGTCGCCCCACAAAGACTAGAAGTGGGCTCCCCTTGTATTTACGCTTGATGCCGCGGGCCTTCGTGCCGAGTTCGGGAGTCCGCTCCAGACCCTTGAGGGGAATACCGAGTGGAACGGGATGGCACCGTTGCTTGTGTCGTTGCAGGACTGCGGAGTGTTCCATCTGGCGGGGCGAGGTGGGCATGATGGCGTCGCATCGCTTCAGGAAGGCATGGAGGAAGGGTCCGTAAAGACGCATCGCCCAGGCCTGACGCACGATGTCGCTGTGGTACGTTGCGACAACTTTTCCCTTCGGCCGCGAAAGGAGCCAAGAGACATCCCCCGTGGGATTGGGCAGGTGAAAATGCCAGATGTCGGCCTGGATCTTCCTCATCTGGCGGGGGAAGGCGGGAGAGAGCGGTGCGGAAAGCGCCCGACCCCATTCGCCCACCTCGACAATGCGGATCCCTTCCCACTCCCGCTCCCGGGTTTCACGCGTGCGGGAATTGACCAGGATGGTGAAGTCGAACTCCTCGCGCAATCCATCGACCATCCAGTTGATGCAACGCTCCACACCGCCCAGAATGGGTGGCCAGAAATCCTTGTAAACGTGGACAATGCGTGGCTTTCCCATTATCCGGGGGTCAGGGCAGCTCGTCGGAATGATAGAGGGTGATGGGGAGGGAATCGAGGAAGTCCCGGGCGGCGAGTCCATTTCCCCGATCGTATCTGTTGATCAGGAAAACGAAGATATAGGGGTTGCCGTTCTTGTTCTCCATCACCCCGGCCAGCGCCATTACTCCGGTCAGGTAGCCCGTCTTGCCTCGAAGGGAGGGACGCAGAGGGTCGTGATCGGCTGTATTCATTCTGTTTCGGAGGGAACGCTGCCCGGCGGGGGCCAGGGAATCGCGATAGACATCACCATGTTCCGACAGGAGAGCGTGGCGCATTACCTGGCCAATGAGCCTGGTGGAAAGGCGGTTGGCAGGTGACAGCCCGCTCCCGTCGACAATCACTGCGCCGGTGCGCTGAAGTCGATGACTACGGAGCCACGCATGGGTGGCGTCTATACCTCCGCGGAAACTTCCCGGATAACCACTTTCAAGAGCAGCTTCACGGAAGAGCACCTCGGCGTAAAGGTTCTGGCTGTCACCGTTGACGATGGGAAGGAGCTCACGAACCGGTGGGGAAGTCATCCGGGCGACCACCAGCGGTTGAGTCGTCAGGTTGTCGTCATCGATGCCTTCATGTCCGAAGGCATTCCCCCGCACATTAATGCCGTTGTCGATCAATTGCTCGCGCAGGAGCCATGCTGTATAGCGGGCGGGATCGTGTACCGCGGCGAAGTCGTAATGGGTCTCCCTTGGCGGGATCTGGCCGCGGACACGGAACTCGTTGCTTTCCGCAAAGCGAAAATACCGGACCATCTTATTGTTCAGGGTGTCGGGACCGGTGCGAACACTGGATCCCAGGGAAACGTATGAAGTCTCGGGAATCATCTCCCAACGGGCCAACTGGCCGCGGCGTGACCCGGAGCGCCAGATGAGATCAATCGTGTTCTCATTATAGTTCAGCGCGCTGACCTCGGCGCTGTACCACTCACCGAACTCCGAAGGATCCCACCCCATGCCGGTGGCAGGGCCCTCGTATCGACGGCCATCCCCGAAGACATTTCCGCGAATTTCACGAATACCAAGCCGGCGAATGGTACGTGCCCAATCCCGGAGAACCCCGGTGACGTCGTTCCTGTTTCGGGCAAATCGGGCGCCCAGACTGGGATCTCCCCCGCCACGAATCACCACATGGCCGAACAGTTCGCGGCGGTCACGGATTTCCCCATGAAGCTCCACGACGGTTTCGAAGGTGCGATCCGGCCCCAAAGCCTCCAGGGCGGACGCCGACGTCACCAGCTTCATCAATGAGGCTGGCTGCAGCATGGCGTCGGCATTGATTTCCACCAGTTCCAGTCCCGTACCCTGCTGGATGACGTAGGCGGAAAAACGGGCCTGGCGGCCGAGGTTCTGTTCCTTGAAGGCCTCGACGAGTTCCAAAGTCAGCGGATCACCGACGATGGGGGCTTCATCGGTGTAGGGAATAAGGCCCTGGCTGAACGCAGGAAGAAGAATGGCGATGGAGCAGGCAAAAAGCCTGGTCAGGCGACATTTGAGCGGGTGAAGCGGGATGATGGCAATTTCCTCCGGCCCGGGGATGGTCCCGCGCACGAAGGCAGCACAATCGGGACCGGAAAAAGAGGTACCAAGGTGCCCCAATGCGGGAAAGGCAAATCATCAATGCCGTAAATCCATGGAGTCACTTCGGAAGAATTCCGGTTCCAGGGATGAAAAAAACCTGCCGACACCCCTCCGTGGAAGGAAGTCGGCAGGCTGGTTATTCCCCAAACGTTCCAAATGGAACGGGAAGTCAATCCACGGCTGTAATCGCAAAGAGAATCGGAGCCGCCTCGGTCCCCGTGCTGGAGACCCTGATCACATCAATGGCCTTCCCGGGATGGGGGTTTTCCCACTCGATGTCCCAGGCGCGCAGGGATGTCCCCGCCTCGGACTTTCCTTCCCACGCAATCCGCGCCGTG
>JAFIGB010000363.1 GCA_020831705.1 Candidatus Sumerlaeia bacterium
CTGACCCCTGCCGATTCCGTTCTTTTCCTTGTTGCCGGCCGCACGAAGGACGAAGAGGCCGAGGGCGAGGGCGAAGGCGAGTCCGAGGAATCCTGAGGTCCGCAAGGACTTCAACAGCCTGCCTTTCTTGAACCCGGTCGGGGAGTTTCTCCCGGGCCGGGTTTCCCCATACCCAGTGGAAGGTGACAGGGAAGATGCTCATCCATGCCGCGACCTTTCTCCTGCTGCTGGTTGGGTTCCTGCACCTCTTTCTATTTGTCTATAACAGGTGGCTGCTTTGCATCACCGACGGCCCCTGGAAGAATCCGATCATCGGATTCTCCCTCATCGCCCTTTTTCTCCTGCCAATCGCGCTTCTTGTCTCCCTCCGGCACCATGAATCGGTGTCCGGCGCCATGCGCCTCACCCCCGACGGCACCTCCTCCCAGGCGCTCTTCGTCCTCCTTGCCATCGTTGTCCTCTTCTGGGCAACACGGGTGCTTCTTTGGTGTATAGACAAGTTTTTTCCCGACCCCCCGCCACAACTGGTGGCGGATGACACCGTTCCGGTGCCCGTTCCTCCCGTTTTTTCCTCCCTGCCCCGCGCCCTGCGCCCCTACGACACGACGGGCGACCTGCACCTCACCCGCCGGGAGGTCATCGTCAGCGGAATGGCCCCGGTATTCGACGGCATGACCATTGCCCAGGTTTCGGATATACACTTCGGCCAGCGCATCCAGATGGCAAACTACCTGGAGGGCGTCCATGCACTCGTGCAGCGCCTCGCCCCCGATCTAGTTGTCTTTACAGGGGACTTCGTTGACCAGCGGCGGTATATACAAAGATCCGTGGAATATCACGCGCGCTTCCGTGGCCGCCTCGGCACCTTCTGTGTCCTTGGCAACCACGACTACTGGACCCGCCCAGATGCCATCCTCGCGGAAATTTCGCGCACGCATATACGCTGGCTCGGCGGGGGAGAACGCCGCGCGATGAAGAAAAACGCCCGTCGCCTTGTCTTCACCGGGACGGACTCCCCCTGGGACGGCCTCGGGACGGATTGGCGGCGGCGACTTCGCCGCGGCACCGGCGATGCGGTCATCCTCCTTTCCCACACCCCCGACAATGCGCCCATGGCGGCCCGCAACGGGGCCTCCCTGGTGCTTTCGGGGCACAACCACGGTGGACAGGTCTGCCTCCCCTGGATTGGCCCTGTGATCGTTCCCAGCCGATATGGGGTAAAATACGCCGGTGGGGTGTATCGCGCGGGGTCCGACACCGTTTTGAACGTGTCCCGGGGTGTGGGCGTCTCCTCGGGAGGGGTCAGGATCCTTTGTCCCCCTGAAATTTGCCTCCTCACCCTCCGTGTTCAGGCGGTCGACGTCATGGCGGGCGCCGTCCAGGACATGCGGGACCTGATCAGCCGCAAGGAGGAGTCCTCGGCGGTCGGTGGCTTTGTTGTGGGGCGTTCCAGAGGCGCGGAACAGGCCGCTCCCTTTTCCCGGGAGGTGGGTTGGCAATGAGCAGTGACCCGCCCTTTACACCGGAGGAGGAAACCCGCCTCGTCGTCCGATCCAAGCGCGGCGACAGGGCCGCCTTTGGGGTCCTCGTGGAGGCGTACAAGGAGCGGGCGTTTCTTGCCGCACTTGCGCTGGTCCAAAACCACGACGATGCCCGTGACATGAGTCAGGACGCCTTCGTGAAGGCCTTTCGGGCCCTCGACCGCTTCGAAAGCGACCGTCCGTTCTTCCCCTGGTATTACAGAATTCTTCGCAACACCTGCCTCAGTTACCTCAAGCACCATGGGCGGGGGAGAATGGTGTCCCTCGACCAGTTGGTGGAGGAAAAACACGTCCAGTTTCCCGACAACCGGGGGGCCAATGACCCCCGCCAGCAGCTCCAAAATGAGGAAATGACCGCCCATCTCCGTGAAGCACTGGGCAAGCTGAAGCCGAAATTCCGGGAAATCATCGCCATGAAGCATTTTGAGGAGATGACCTACGAGGAAATCGCCGATGCCCTGGATCTTCCACCCGGCACCGTCATGAGTCGTCTCTTTCACGCACGCAAGGCATTGGCAAAACTGATGGAGAAGCACCGGAAATGACCTCCCCTGCGATGAAATATATTGAAGCCCCCATCCATCCCGGGGGTATGAGCACCAGAGGGATTTTGCCCCCGTGGCACCATCCCTCACGGAAGGCCTGCATCCATGAGTGAGAAGCAGCAAATCCCGGCCGAAAGCCTGATGGCATGGCTGGATGGAGAACTTCCCGAGGAAGAGGCTGCCGCCTTTGAGGAACTCCTTGGGAAGCACCCCGAGTGGCGCGAGGAAGTTGCCTCCATGTCGGCGATCGTCCAGGCGACCTCCCGGCTTCAACTTCCGCCTCCTCCTGCCCGGACGTGGGATCATTATTGGGAGGAAATCGACGATCGAATTTCGAAGCGATTCGGTTGGGGGCTCCTTTTCACTGGCTCGATGATCCTCATTTCCATCGGGGTCTGGAAGGTGCTTCATCACACGGAGGACATGTGGGTAAAGTCTGGCTTGGTCCTTGTGGTTCTTGGAGTTATTGCTCTTTTTGCCGGTGTGCTTCGGGCCCGTATTCGGGAACTTCCCCATGATCGATATCGGAGGATTCGCAAATGATTCTGGCGACAACGGAGGAGGTTCCCGGGCACACCGTCGTCAAGATATGTGGCTTGGCAAAGGGGTGCTCCGTCCGCGGGCTTCATTTGGGCGATGACATCGTCGCCCGGGCGAAAAATGCCGTCGGCGGGGAGGTGCATGAGTACACCCAGGTGTTTGCCCAATGCCGCGAGCAGGCCCTCGACCGAATGGTCAACGATGCCAAGGCACTTGGGGCCAACGCGGTGATTGGCCTGCGGTTTCAATCCGCGGAGATCGGGGCCAACATGGCGGAAATGATGGCCTACGGCACGGCGGTAATCATCGAACCCCAAATTGCATGAACACCCCAAATCCCCTTCAGAATACTTGTTGTGAAAGGGGTTTTGCTTGTCAGGGTAAGGCTCATTCCCTTATATTCCCGCTAATTGCCGATCTTTTTTCGTATCGGCTCGACATGCCAATGTCCCGGGGTTCCTTCACCTTCCCCACAGAGAGCCAGACCGATGAATCAACGTATACTCACCCTGTTTCCCCACACCCTCCTCATGATGGCGTGCCTGCTCCTCCTCGGCCTGCCGGGGTCGACCAAGGCACAGGAAATTCCCGGGGATTTCGACGAATTCCCCTTTGAACTCCTTGAGCAGGTGGATCTGGTCGCCGGCGAGGTGACGCGCGTTTCCACCCTTCCCTTTGGCCTTCCGGGGCGGAATATCACCCTCGACGATGACACCACCTTCATTTTGAACTCCGAAACCCGGGTCTTTGACGTAAACGGCGCCGAATTGGGCATGCATGCCATCAAAGCCGGTGATTATGTGGCCGCAGGTGTCACCGAAGCCCTCGGAGCCCTTTTCGCCGTTGCTGTTGTGAAGCTCGACGGAACAACCAGCGAGCAATCGGGCGAGGCAAAAGGCGTCATCAATGATGTTCAGTTCGCCGATCTCGGTTCCACCGAGTTGGCGACACGCTTTCCCGGCCTTGTCGGTGTCCTCCTCCTCGACAGCGCCACACTTCTCCTCTTCGAGGAAACCACTGTCGAACGTGACGGCGAAGCGCTGACCCTGGAGGATCTGGTTCCCGGGATGAAAATCGAGGCCATCACCCGTGTGCGGACCCCCCTCCCGGGCCTTCCCGAGGCGGTTTCCATCCAAATTATCGATACACGCCCCCCGGACCCCACCCCACAACCGGTGGTTGAGGTGACCGGACGCATCCAAAGCCTTCAGCTATACAGTAATACATTCTCCGGACACGGCGGCATGCTGGAAAATCCGTCGATCGGCCTTATTCGCGTGGAAGGAACGTTCTTCGACCTTCGTATAGACACGCGTATAACCAACAAGGCGGGGGATGAAATTCCAGTCACCGATCTATCCGTCGGAGACCTTGTTCATCTCGTTGGCCAGGATGTGGGGATGCTCACCGTCGTGCCCCTGGCATACAGCATCAAGAAGCTCGATGACGGGGCGACAACCCCCGGGGTTTCCCTTTCCGGCAGGGTCCTTTCCATCGACGACGAAAACCGCCGGTTTACCCTCGATCCCGACAACTTTCCCCGCCCCAACCCCGGAGTATCGCTTCCCGAGTTGGAAGGCCCTCCCACCATCCATGTTACGGAAGAAACACGGTTCCACTCGCCGACATACAATGGGGAACTCGGGTTTGACGACCTTGCCGTCGGTGGGCGCGTGTCCGTCGTGGGTGTGGCGATGGCCATCCCGGGTAATTATATGGCTGAAAAGGTGGTGCTCCACGACCACAATGGAGCCCCCAGCATCGTGGTTACCGGCGGGATTGAGTCCATCCGCGGCGACAACTCCTCCGCCGTCGACACCCGTTCCCGGGTTGTCATTACCGTTCAGGGCACGGAATTCCTCGTCAACGAGTCGACCCTGATCCTGCGGGGCGACACCGAGGTTCCGCCCTCCGTTCTGGAGGTTGGGATGCGTGTCCGCGTCCATGGCGATGCAACGGCGGGAGGAACATACGCCGCGACGAAGATCTCGATTCTTGGCGGGCTTCCACCCATGCCAAAGCCCGTGGTGCTTCAAGGCCCCATTGAATCCATCGACAACGACAGCAGAACCCTGGTAGTGCGCGGGACGAGGGTTCTTGTGGATGATCACACCGAAATACGCAGCCAGTTCCAGGAACTGACCTTCGCGGACCTTGAGGAAGGGAGCCGTGTTCGTGTCTCCGGCCTGGCCCGTGATTCGAACACCGTCATTGCCCGGGCGATCCTCGTTCACGAGCAACCGCCCCATGATGACAAACCCGTCGTTTGGACGGGCAGGATCACCTCCATCGACCACGAGGGCTTCTGGTTCCTCCTTGGTGACCGGTCAATGGTCATCGAGGCAACAAATTCCACGTCCATCGTGACCTCCGGTGGGGATGTCCTTGGGTTCGATGAGCTTGCGGAGGGGCACCTCGTGCGAGTCTTCGGTACGGCGAGCAGGGTCGCCGCCCAGGAGAATGCAACAGGTCATTTCGTCGTGAAGGCGGAACGGATCATCGTTCACTCCCGGGGAGCCGTGGAGGTGTCACACACCGGCCAAATCATGGAGGTCACTGCCCTCGGCTGGCTGGTGGGGGAACGCAACGTGATCCTCAACGAGGACACCCTGTTTTTTGATCGCGAGCGTGAACCCCTTGATGCCGATGATTTCTCGGTGGGCGACATCGTCAAGATCATTGGCGAGAAGGCCCCCGGCCGATTCATGGAGGTCTCGGTGGCGATCCTGCTGCACGCCAACGACGACGATCCCTCCATTCCCCTGCCCCAGGTCTGCCTGTCGACGATGTCCATTGCCGGAAGCGTGGAGAACCTTGATGCCGGGGCCATGACCTTCACCGTCGATGGTCGCACCGTCACGGTGACCGACACCACGCATATTTACCGCCAGGGCGTCGGCGTGATAGACATGGAGGATCTACACAACGGCGACCTCGTGTATATACACGGTCATCGTTCCGCCGTGGAATTGTCCTCCCTGGAGGGAGGAGTGACGGCCTGCGTCATACGCGTCAAGGGCGAATGGATCGCACCTCCCCGCGAACACCAGGTAAGCGGTCGTGTCGAGGCGGTGGACGCCGATTCGATGACCCTTCATGTCCGTGACCTGCGAATTCTTGCCGCCGACGCCGAAATTGTCGACCGCAACGGCGCCTCCCTTGCCTTCGACGCCATCGAACCCGGCATGCAGGTCTTTGCCCGGGGTGTCCTTGGCTCCAACTCCGTCCTTGAGGCGCGATTGGTGAAGATTCTCGGGGAAAACTTCTCCCCGGGGCCAATCACCCCCCACCTCATCGGGCGCCTTGACGTGTCACCCGGCCCCGAACCCGACGCCCTTTCCATCGACGGAAGCACCGTTTCCATCGGAAACAACACACAATTCCTCGGAATCCTCCGTGGCATCATCGATCCGGACGAACTTGAGGCCGGCGACGCCGTTCGGGTTGTCCAGGCACCCGGCCGGGAGGATGCCGCCGTCGTATTCCACATGGGGGAAACGCTCCAGCGTATAGATACCGAAGCGCATTCAATCCAGACCAGCCTCGGCACGTGGGGCATCACGGGTGATACCGTGCTGGTCGATCTTGCTTCAGGTGAGGAGATGGAAATGCAGCTATCCGACCTGTTGGTGGGCGACCTTCTCCACGTGCGCGCCCCCCTCACGGCAACCGACGAGGACCCGCGAACGGCTACACTTGTCCAGCGCATCAAGACACTCGAGCGACCAGGCCAGGTCGGCAGGTTCGCCCCGGTCACCCAGTCAAGCGACGGCAACGGACGGCCCTCCCTTGGCATTGAGAACCCCATGGACACCTTCGCCTTCATATCACTTCCCCATGAAAGCGAAAGCGCCCTGCCGAACACGCTCTACGAGTTGGAAATGGAGTTGTCATCCAATACGACCGATCCCCACCGCGCGCCCACAACGCGGCTTCGCATGAATCGCTCGGATTTCTCCCGCGCAGCGGTCCTTGAAATACCATCCGCAGGGAGCCGTGCCCATGTGCCGACGGAAAGCGGTGCCCGCCACCGTCTCTACTTCGTCCCCGAGGCATACCCGCGGGACTCCCAGATTGGCCGCGACTTCTTCCCGTCGCTGGACGTCCTGAGCTTCAGCCCCGATGTGCTGCCGGGCACAACGGTCCGCCTGGAGGATTTCTCGGTCCGCCCCATCGGAATGGACCGGGTTCGGGCGCTGGGGACGCTTCATCGCAGCAGTTTCCTCGGCGGAACCGATGGATGGGAGTTTGGCGGTGCGACGGAATTGAACCTTGCCAGCCATGGCATTGAGTCCGGCGGCCTGACCCTCGCCCCGCGCACCGATGAGAGCTTCGGTTACTGGAACCGCCTCCTGGACGTGCAGGTGCGCCCCGGTGCCCTCTACCGTGGCCGGTTCCTGGTGCGGTCCGACAGCGATAGCCGGGACCAAATGCCGACGATGCGGGTGCGCCTGAACACCGAGCACTTCGAATTCGGCTCCACCGTCTCGACGGACCGGTTTGGCGGCGAATGGTCCGATGCACCCGGCCCGACACCGCGTCTATATGACGTCTATTTGTACATACCGGAGGACTTCACGGGGAACGACCGCATCCTTGCGGCGATCGACCTGGTTGCCTTCGACACCGATATCGACCCGGGAACATCCTTCACCCTCGAGGAATTCCACCTCGAGGAGGTCACCATCGACCCCTGACCCGTTAGCGTCTATAAAGATAGACATTCTTCGGCCTGTTTCCACGGAAACAGGCCGTTTTTTCGTGTTACTCCGTCACGTCAAATCGCCAGGTGGTGGGGCTGTACATATCCTCGCCCATGAAGCGCGCCGTC